>DAOSER010000038.1:0-9158 GCA_035363235.1 Methanoculleus sp. | reverse complement strand
GCAACGGTGAACGAGACCTCGGACTCGGTCGAGAGCGTCAGGAAGAAGACCGAAGTCGTGAACCAGAAGACGAAAGGCGTCTCTGAGAAGGCGATGCGGGCGCTCGACGTCTCAAAGGACGGTCAGAAATCTGTGCGCGAGATCCTGGAGGGTATGAACCAGATCCAGCGGGAGATGGATATCGTCCGGATGAATGTCATCAGGCTCTCCGAACAGAGCCGGGCCGTCGGTGAGATTATTGCGACGGTGACTGATATCTCCGAACAGTCCAACCTGCTTGCGGTGAACGCCTCGATCGAAGCCGCAAAGGCCGGGGAGTTCGGAAAAGGGTTTGCCGTCGTCGCAAACGAGATTCACAACCTCGCCGAGCAGTCCAAGAAGGCGACCGCAAACATCCGGGTCATCCTCACCGACATCCAGCAGGGGGTCTCCTCGACCGCGGCTTCGACCGAACAGGGGATGCGGTCCGTCGCGGATGCGGCCCGGCTGACGAACAACGCGCAGGAGGCGATCGAGGTGCTCGCCCGGTCGATAGCGGACACCTCGCAGGAGGTCATCGAGATCGCCGCCTCGATCCAGACGCAGGCATCAGGCGTGGACCAGATCTCCCGCGCAATGGAGAACATCCGTGATGCGGCGCAGAAGAACCTGGAAACCACCCATAAGGCGGAAAAGACCGCCGAGGACCTGCATGAGCTCGGTGACCGCTTGAAGAGGATTACCCAGCAGTACCGGGTCTAACATAACCTGCCATGACCGGATCGGACGACGCATTCCGCACCCGCCTCCTCGAGACATTCCGGGAGGAGGCGGACGAGTACCTGGAAACGATCACCGGAGGGTTGATCGAACTCGAGAAATCCGGGCCGGAGCCGGAGCTGGTCGAACAGGTTTACCGCACGACCCACAGCCTGAAGGGCGCCGCACGGGCGGTCAACCTCCGGGAGATCGAGTCCATCTGCCAGAACCTCGAGACTGTCTTTTCGCTCATGAAACGGGGCGATTACGCTCCCGGGGCAGACGACTTCGACCTCTTCCACCGGACAATCGCGGTCGTAAGGAGCCTTCTTGGCGGCAAGAGGCCCGCCACCCCGCCGGCAGAGATCATCGGGGCGCTTCGCGCCGTTCCCGGTGGGAAGAAGCCCCCGGGGGACGGCACCCCTGCCGGCAGGCGGGGAGAAGCCTCCCGGAAAGACCACGTCCCCGGGCCGGCTGTGGGCCACAACGGCGGCGAACCAGGCCCGGACGGAGGCACGGTGCGGATTGCAGCCCAGAAGCTCGACAGGCTTACCGCCGGGGCCGACGGCCTCCTTACGACGCGGCTCCTCATCACACAGCGGATACGCGAGCTTGAAGAGATGATGGCCCGTTTCGCCCTCTGGCAGTGGAACCACTCCCAGGCGTTCAACGATCTGCACCTGATCCGCAGGAAGGTCTTCGGTGAGGAGAAAGCAGCGATCCCCCCCGATCTGGTCCTGCCTCTCCAGCGGGCGGTCGAGTTCCTGGAGTACAACCGGGAGTTCGTCACCTACCTGCAGCATGACCTCGCAACGCACCTGCGCGCGATGGAGATCGACCGGTCGGCGCTCGAGGCGAGCACCTCCGAGATCTCCGACCGGATCCATGACGCCGCACTGCTCCCGGCCTCAAGCATGCTCACGACATTCTCCGCGTTCGTCAGAGAGTTCTCCCGCACCTCGGGAAAATCGGTCGATCTCGCGATCGAGGGGGGAGAGATCGAGGTGGACCGACGCATCCTCGATGCCCTCAAAGAACCCATCATGCACCTCATAAGGAACAGCATTGACCACGGGATCGAGGACCCACAGGTTCGGGTCTCCCGGCAGAAACCCGCCGCCGGCACTGTGCGGATCCGGGTCTCTCCACGATCGGGGAGCAGGGTCGGCATCGAGGTGGCCGATGACGGAGCCGGCATCGACAGCAGCGCGATCCGGCGGACTGCCGTCGAGAACGCCGTGATCACGGAGGAAGAGAACGCAGCCCTCACGGACAGCGAGGCGATCTGGCTCATCTTCCGGTCGGGGATGACGACGAGCCGGATCGTCACCGAACTCTCGGGAAGGGGGCTCGGGCTTGCGATCGTCGAGGATACCGTGTCCCGCCTCGGGGGAGAGGTGACGGTCTCCTCGGCCGTCGGCAGGGGGACGGCGATCACCCTGACCGTCCCGGTGCGGATGGCTACCCTCCGCGGGCTGCTCGTCCGGGCGGAGAAGCAGACGTACGTCATCCCGATGCAGCAGGTGAAGCAGGTCCTCCGGGTGCGGCCGGACACCCTGACCCTCTCCAGGGGCCGGCCGGTGCTCCAGCTCGCAGGAGAGACGATCGAGGTTGTCCGGCTCGCCGACATCCTGGGCATCCCCCCCTCCTCCCCCGCTCCGGAAAAGACGCGGCCGACGTCCCTCGTCATCATCGCATACGGCGCGGGGCAGGTCGCCTGCATGGTCGACGAAGTGATCCGGGCACAGGAGATCGTCGTCCGGCCGCTCGGGAGCCAGCTGTGCTCCGTCCGGAAGGTCGAGGGGGCCGTGATCCTCGGGGACGGCACCGTGGCGCTCGTTCTCGATCCCCTCGAACTGATCCAGGACGCAATGCAGGCGGATCGGCCGGCAACTCCCCCCACGCTCCCGGGAGAGGCGGGGCAGCGTGTCCTTGTCGTGGAAGATTCGGTTACCTCGCGGGCCCTGCTGCAGACGATTCTCGAACAGGCAGGATATCAGGTAGAGACTGCCGTCGACGGCGCCGACGCGTTCGCAAGGCTTAAGGAGCATGAGTTTGATATGGTCGTTTCGGATGTAGATATGCCCCGGATGAACGGTTTTACGCTCACCGAGAAGATCCGTGCCGAAGGCCGGCAGATGGGTGATCTCCCGGTGGTGCTGGTCACGTCGCTCGACTCGCCCGAAGACCAGGAGCGGGGGAGAGCGGTCGGGGCGAATGCCTATATCGTCAAGAGCAGCTTTGAGACAGGAGATTTTCTTGGCATGATTCGCCGTCTGATGCACCGTCGCTGACCGAGGGAGGCGGATAGACATGGAAGAGAGACACGAGAAACCGACGCTGGACATTCTGGTGGTGGAGGATAGCCGGACGCAGGCAGAGTTCATCCGCCACATTCTCGAGACGGAAGGATACAATGTAACCCTGGCGGCGGGCGGTATCGAGGCGATACAGCGGATAGACGCCGCCCGGCCCGACATCGTCCTGACCGACATCCTGATGCCCGGTATGGACGGCTACGACCTCTGCCGCCGGATCAAGCAGGATTTCCCATCCATCCCGGTCATCATGGTCACCAACCTCTACGACCCCGCCGACGTGATGAAAGGGCTCGCTGCCGGTGCCGACAGTTTCATCGTCAAGCCCGTCGACCCGGGGCTTGTCCGCTCCCAGATCGATGCCGTCCTGCGGACGCAGGAGATACCCGACCCGGACGCCTCCCTCGCGGAACTGGAGGTTCCTTTCTCCGGCAGCACCTACACCATCGCTGCCGGGAGGCTCAAGATACTGAACACGCTCCTCTCGACGTATACCGTCGCGGTGGCGAAGAACGCCGAGCTCCAGGAGGCACAGGAGCAACTGCACTCCTTAAACGATCAACTCCAGGGGGCAGTCGAGGACCTCTCGCGCAGCAACGAGAGTCTTGCAGCGGAGAACCAGGAACGGAGGCGCGTGGAGAAGGCGCTCGCGGACGCCAACAGGAAACTCCAGCTCATGGCAAGTATCACCCGCCACGACCTTTTAAACCAGCTTGCGGCGCTCGGGGGGTATCTTGACCTGGCCCGGTCGCTGCACGTGAGGGAGCCGGAAAACGCGTGGCGTCACGTCGAGAGCGCGAGCGAGATGGTGAACCGGATCAGCAATACCCTCCGGTTTACGGCCGAATACCAGAAGGTGGGGGCGGCGCCTCCCCTCTGGCAGGAGATTAGAACGCTCGTGGAGCGAGCGGGGAGACACGTCCCGGCGGATACGGCAACCCTTAAGAACGCCGTTCCGGCAGGAATGGAGGTCTACGCCGACCCGCTCGTCGAGAAAGCCTTTGCAAACCTCGTTGAGAACTCCGTGCGCTACGGAGGCGACGTCACCACCATCACCTTCAGCATCGAACAGGAGGGCGGCACATGCGTCATCGTCTGCGAAGATGACGGCGTGGGGGTTCCCCCCGACGAGAAGGAGAAGATCTTCTCCTACGCGCACGGCATGAACACCGGCCTCGGCCTCTTCCTCGCACGCGAGATCCTCGCCATCACCGGGATCACCATCCGGGAGACGGGCGAGCCGGGAAGGGGGGCACGGTTCGAACTGCTCTGTCCGGCGGGGGTGATCCGTGGCGGCCAGCATACCGGATGAGCGCAGCCTCCCGAACAGGTCTTCCCGGCGCAGGCACAAACCAGAACTGCAGGTCATCCCATGAACGTCGAAAACCCCCTTGCCATGTCTTTTTCCAGCACGCGGAACCGCGTCGCGCTCATCGCCGGACTGACCGTGCTGACCCTCGGCGGGAACCTGCTCGGCATGGTTCTCGGCGCACCCGAGGGACTCCTCCCCCTCCCCGCCCTTCCGCTCAGCATCCCCATCATCCTCGCGAGCTACTGGTACCCGCGGCGCGGCGTCCTCTTCTCCGTCTGCCTTGCGGCAGTCTACGCCGTCACGGTCTTCCTCCTCTCCCCGTCCCCTCTGCTGTTCGCTCTCACCATCCTTCCCCGTGCATTCTTCCTCGTCCTCGTCGGCGGCGTGGTCGCACTCCTTGCAACGAGGCTCCGGGAGTCCGAGCAGCAGATGAACCAGATCATCGAGTTCCTGCCCGACGCGACCTTTGCCATCGACCGTGAGGGGAGAGTCATCGCCTGGAACCGTGCGATCGAAGAGATGACCGGGGTGAGGAAGGATGCCATTCTCGGCCGGGGGGACTACGAGTACGCCGTGCCTTTCTACGGTGAGCGGCGGCCGCTGCTCGCAGACAGAATCCTTCAGGGCGACCCCGGGGCAGGGTACCCGTCGGTCAGGAGAGAGGGAGACGTCTTCGTCTCGGAGACCTCTGCGCCCCGCCTCCGGAACGGGCGGGGGGCGCATATCAGGTTCGCAGCGACCGCGCTCCTCGACCGGAACGGAAAGGTCGCCGGAGCCATCGAATCCATCCGGGACGTCAGCGACGAGGTCATGATGGAGGCTGCGCTTCAGAATGCCAGCCGCCAGCTCAACACCCTCTCGGGAATCCTGCGCACCGACCTCTCGAACCGGCTCGCGGTCCTGTACGGGCATCTCTCGGTGGGCGTGATGAAGTTCGACGATCCCGAGGTTTTCTCGTTTATCGACAACCTGCATGAGGCTGCAAACGGTATCCGGCGGCAGATCGAGATCTCCCGCGAGTTCCGCGATATCGGGACCTCGCCGCCGGCCTGGATCCCCGTGCAGGAGACCGTCAGGAACGCGACCGCGAGTCTCTCTTTCGGCCCCGTCACCCTCCAGGCATGGACGGAACGGCTTGAAGTCTTCGCCGATCCCCATCTCGCGACGGTCTTTACCCACCTCTTCGAGAACGCCCTGGACCCGGCGACGGGGGTGACCCGGATCATCGTCACCTACCAGCTGCGGCCGGACGGGTGCGCAATCATCGTCGAGGACGACGGGACCGGCATCCCCGGTGAGGAGAAAGAGAAGCTTTTCGTCCAGAACGCGGACGGGTATGGGCACGGGCTCTTCCTTGCCCATGAGATACTCGCGATTACCGGGATCGCCATCCGCGAGACCGGGACGTTCGGAGCGGGCGCGAGGTTTGAGATCCTCATACCGTCCAAAGGTTACAGGATTGTCTGAGGTGATAGGAATGACGACAGTTGCCCTTCCAGGGACCGGGGCGGACGAAACCCTGCCGGAAGTCCGTGAACTGACGAGTGCGGAGTTCCCTGCGGCGAACGAGGTCTGGCGCGATTACCACGGCATGACCGGTGACCCCGAGTGGGACAGGGTTTTTGCGGCCTTTCTTTCCGGGCGGATCGTCTCTCTCGCCCGATGCAGAAGGCATCCCGACGGCAGTATGGAAGTCGATGGCGTCTTCACGCCCGGGGCCTTCCGCGGCAGGGGGTATGCCCGTATGGTGATGAGCGCTCTGGTCGTGGCCTGCCACAACGACGACCTCTATATGTACGCGGTCGAGAGCCTTGCCGGATTTTACGCGGAGTTCGGGTTCATCTCGATACCGGAACGCGACCTGCCTCCTCCTATCCGGGAGCGCTATGTCTGGGCGGCAGGAAACATGGAGGGCGCAGAGGTCCGGCCGATGTTCCGGAGAGCCGGGCTGTAGCCGGCACAATTCTTATCTCCCGGCAACCAGAGAGTACGCGAAGAGGGAGAGAGATCGATGGCAGACGTGTATTTCGCGAACCTCAGGGCAAGGAGTCACCACGAGAGCAAAACCGAGAAGATCCGCCGCCTCTTCGATGCGGCAGGGTTTGCGGCGGTGGTCCGGCCGGGGGACCTTACGGCCGTCAAACTGCACGCCGGGGAGCGTGGGTGCGATACCTACGTCCACCCGCTCTTTGCCCGGCAGGTTGTCGATAAGGTGAAGGAACGAGGGGCACACCCGTTCATCACGGATACCGCCACCCTGTATACGGGGAGCAGGTCCGACGCCGTCCAGCACACCGTCACCGCGATCGAGCACGGGTTCGACTATGCGGTGGTCGGCGCCCCGGTGATCATTGCGGACGGCCTTCGGGGCGGCTACTGGAGAGAGGTCGCTGTCGGCGGGGAGCACTTCGAGAGCGTCCGGATCGCCGGGAGCATCCTTGATGCCGACAGCATGGTCGTCCTCTCGCACGTCAAGGGCCATGATCTCGCCGGGTTCGGGGGGGCGATCAAGAACCTGGCGATGGGCTGCGCCCCGCCGTCGGGGAAGGCGGAACAGCACGCGGGCCGACCGTTCGTGGAGATCGAGCGGTGCGGCGGGTGCGGGAAGTGCACCACGGTCTGCCCGCAGGCGGCGATGACCCTCGCCGACGGGAGGGCGGTGCTCAACCCGGAACACTGCGTCGGGTGCGGTGACTGCATGCGCTCCTGTCCGACGGGCGCGATCGAGTTCGACTGGACAACGGAGATCCGGCCCTTCATCGAGCGGCTCTGCGAGTACGCCCTCGGCGCGGTCAGCCACAAGCCCGGACGGGTCGGTTACATCAACTTCCTCCTTAATATCACTCCCGACTGCGACTGCGTTCCCTGGAGCGACGCGGCGATCGTCCCCGACATCGGGATCCTTGCCTCCACCGACCCGGTTGCAATCGACCGTGCGAGCCTCGATCTCGTCAACAGCGAGCAGGGGTTCTCCCGGACACTGCTTGCGGATAACCTCGCTCCCGGGGAGGACAAGTTTAAGGGGGTCTGGGATTACACGGACGGCGAATACCAGATCGCCTACGCTGCCGGGATCGGGCTTGGGGAAGAGACCTACCGGCTGATCGAGGTGTAAGATGACGGCCGGAAAAGTAGTGCTGCTCTGCGGAAGCCCCCGGCTCGAGGGGAACACCGCACAGGTGCTCAGGGAGTGCGCAACGGTCCTCGAGCGCGAGGGGATCGAGACCGAGACCATCCTGCTCGCGGAGAAGCATATCCTCTCCTGCACCGCCTGCGGCCTCTGCACCGGAGGGGAGTGCGCCCTCGACGACGGCTTAAACGAGATCATCGACAAAATCCGGGAGGCCGGGGGGTTCATCGTGGGAACCCCGGTCTACTTCGGGACAGCGCGGGGCGACGTTATGTCGGCGCTGCAGCGGATCGGGATGGTCTCGATGTCGTCGGACTCGTTCCTCTCGCGGAAGGTGGGCGGACCGATCGCCGTGGCGCGGCGGGGCGGGCATACCGCCACGCTCCAGGAGATGCTGATGTTCTTTTTGATCAACGACATGATTGTGCCGGGATCGACCTACTGGAACATGGTCTTCGGGAGAACGCCCGGGGAAGCCCTGGGCGACGAGGAAGGGATGAAGACGGTCCGGCGGTTCGCCGAGAACGTGGCTTTCCTGATCAAGAAACTCGCCTGAGGGGCTAGCGCCGAAGAATAACCTTTTTCACCCTGTTCGGAGAGGGATCATCATGGATCTTTCGTCTGAGGCGATCAGATCGGATGTCGCGGATACGGCACCGCTGAACCGGCGGGAGATCGCCGACCTCCTGCCGGAGGTCCCGGATTGGTCGCTCGTGGACGGGCGTCTCTACGCCCGGTTCGCCTGCAAGGGGTTTGGTGGCGCCATGGCTTTCCTCAACGAGGTGGCCGGGTTTGCCGCGCGGGAGAATCATTTCCCGGATATCAGCATCCACGAAGGCAGGTTCGTGGATGTCGCCTGGTATACCTACGCCATCGGCGGGCTCTCCCGGAACGATTTCATCATGGCCGCACGGCTCTCCGGGTGGCTCAGGTCCCGGCAGGGGGCGGACCTCTAGCCGACACTGAAGGCCCGCACGACCCTTGCTTTGATGGCCTCTTTGGGGTATGCACCGACTGCCCGGTCGACAAGCATGCCGTTCGCGAAGAACAGGAGCGTCGGTATCGCGGTGATGCTGAAACCCGCCGCTATGGCCGGGCTCTGGTCGACGTTGCACTTTCCAAAGGTCACCCTGCCGGCGAACTCATGCGCAAGGTCTTCGATAACCGGGGCCACCATCCGGCAGGGACCGCACCATTCCGCCCAGACGTCGATGACAAGGGAGGGGTGCTTTTGCAGGGTCTCCCGAAACGTATCGTCGACGATCTCGATGACACCACCCGGCGTACCTGTGAGCCGTGCCTCGAGTTCCCGGAGGCGCTCTTCCCGGAGACGCTGCAGGTCGTCATCCAGCGGCCTTTCTTCTTCCATACAGCGAAATTATGCCGCCAGTTTATATTAAATGATTGGGCGAGCGACTGACGCGAGCAGAGTGCAATGCCCCGTGAGGAACGACGTTCCATGGGAACGGAGTTCGAGCACCGGAGGCGCGAGGTGCGAAGGGCCGGAGCAAGAGCACCGCCAGGTGCTGGTGCATGAGCACCGGGAACACATGTTGCGGCGATTCGGCTCGCGCAAAATATATATCCTCCGGAAAACAATGGTATATACCTCACAGATGGGAAGCGAGGTGGGGTAGTCAGGAAATCCCGGCGGGCTCAT
>DAOSER010000037.1:0-16309 GCA_035363235.1 Methanoculleus sp. | reverse complement strand
CGGGACGGCGCTCGGCCTCGGCGATAAGGTCGAGCAGGCGATGAAGAACCTGAACATCAGCCTCCCGGACGTCGGGATGCCGCTCTACTCGAACATGCCGGTTATCTTTGCCCCGATCGTCCTCTACTCCCCACCATCGAGCGGCGGCAGAGGAGGGTTCGGCGGCGGCGGGTCCTTCGGCGGTGGCGGCGGCTTTGGTGGCGGCGGCGTCGGGGGACGTTGACGCTCTCTTTCGATATTTTTTTTTCGCCCGGCATAGAGCCCTGCTGGACGGATAGGTCCGAATCTCTTCGTAGTTAAGGTAACCTACTTACCTCCGGCGAGAGAATGTACCCCTGTTGATGCCTTATGACGGGATCCTATCCGAACTACATGGTCATCGTCCTCGTTCTCTTCGGGGCCATCGTCGCCTGCGGGTGCATGGCCGCCGGGGGAGAGGATGAACCGGCCGAACGCATCCTGGGGAACGGCACGGTCACCTACGTCGATCTCGAAGGCGGGTTCTATGGTATCGTTGCCGATGACGGCGAGCGCTATCTCCCCGTTGATCTTCCGGCGGAGTACCGGCAGGATGGTCTCCGCGTCGCGTTTGTCGTCGATATTATGGAGGATACAGCGACCATCCAGCAGTGGGGGACGCCGGTCGAGATCATCGAGATTGAGACGGATGACACCCGCCGGACGGTTGCGACGAACGGGACGGTCACCTACATCGACCTCGAGGGCGGTTTCTACGGTATCGTCACCGATGATGGCAGGAATTATCTCCCCACCGACCTCCCGACGGAGTACCGACAGGATGGTCTTCGGGTGCAGTTCAGCGCCGACGTTCAGGACGATGCCGCGGGGATCCAGATGTGGGGGACCCCGGTGGAGATCCGATCGATCGAGGTGATCGAAGGCGCTTTGCTTGTCTCCGGGACCGCCACGATCACCTACATCGATCTTGAGGGCGGGTTCTACGGCCTCGTCGCCGACGACGGCAGGCACTACCTTCCGCTCAATCTGAACGAGACCCGGGCGGTCGACGGCACGAACGTCACGTTCGTTGCCCGGGTGCTGGAGAACACCATGACCATTCAGCAGTGGGGCACCCCCATCGAGGTCATCGCCATCGATACGGCGGGGAACGCGACCTACGTAGCAAAGACCGGTACGGTCACCTATGTCGACCTCGAGGGTGGGTTCTACGGCATCGTCGCCGATGACGGCGAACGCTACCTGCCGCTCGACCTGAACGAGACCTACCGCGTCGACGGGATGCGGCTTACCTTCGTCGGGGAAGTTGCCCGGGACACCGCGACGATCCAGCAGTGGGGAACCCCGGTCGGGATCATCGATGTCCCGTGGGCCTGTGAGCGGTGCGGCGGAAGCGCCGGCATCGCGAACCCGGCCGCGGTCTGGTGCATCGAGCAGGGCCACGCCTACGAGATCCGGAAGAACCCCGACGGCAGCGAGTACGGTGTCTGTATCTTCGCAAACGGCACTGAGGTCGATGCCTGGGATTACTACCGGCAGACCCACTGACCACCCTTTTTCGAAGAGCGTACCTTTCGCGTGAACCCCGGTACAAAACGAGCGCTTTTTTCCCTTCTATGCCGATAGAAATGCCATGGATGTAACGGTCAATGAGCGGGAGGATACGGCAATCGTATCGGTTGACGGCAGAGTCGATGCGGAATCGGCAGAACGCCTGGATACGGCAATTTCCTCGGTGCTGGCGCGGGGCGGGAAACGAGTGCTCGTGAACCTGGAGAAAGCAGCCTACATGAGCAGCAGCGGTCTAAGGGTGCTGCTCGGCAAGTTTCGTGCCTTGAAGCGGGTGGATGGAGAGATGGCGCTCTGCGCGCTCCAGCCCGACGTCTATCAGGTCTTCCTGCTCGCGGGGGTCCACGAGGTCTTCCCTATCTATGTGGGCCTGGACGAGATCCTTGCTTCGAGCGAGCAGGAGAAGCGGGAGAACGAGTCGCCGTGACGGACAGAACGGGTGCGCTGATCGATATCCTCCGCGGCGGCAGCAGTGCCGACCGGATGTCGGCGGCGGCAGAGCTCGCTGCCCTCGGCCCGACCGCTCTTCCGGCTCTTCTCTGTGCGCTCGGCGACCCCGACCCCCGCCTCCGGATGTGGGCGGCCTACACCCTCGGGATGATCGGCGATGCCGGAGCGTTCCCGGCGCTAATGGAGGCGCTTGAAGACGCCGATCCGGGCGTCGCAAAATGGGCGGCGGCCGCCCTCCGCCGGATCAGGGACGCGGCCGGCGGCTGCAGCTGCCGATTCTGCTGACCTTTTTTACCGGCGCCGGCCGGCGAGCGCCAGGGCGAACCCGATCGCTGCTACGGCCAGGGCGGCCGGGAGCGGCGCTGCGGTCGGTGTCGGGGTTGCCGGCTCCGTCGTCGCGGTCGGGACCGGCGTTGCCGTCTCCGTTGCCGTCGGCGCGGTCGTGGGCGGAGTTGTCGGGACCGCGGTCGTCGGCCTGGGAGTTGCCGTCGGCGTGGCCGTCACGGTTGTGGTGGGTGTCGATGTCGGGGTCGCATCCACCCCGACACGGTTTGCTACCGTGAACGTCACCGCCTCGGAGTCGGGAGCGTAGGCATCGAACCCTGCCGGTGTTCTCCACACAGCCCGCACAGAGTAAGTTCCCGACTCACCAAGGTCGCCGAGCCGGACAGCCCCCGGCCTGCCCGGGTCGTCGGTGTAGAACCGGGTCGAACTGACGTTCAGGCCCGCGAAGTTGCGTCCTCCGATGCTGGTGGTCTCCGCACCGCCCGGCATGGTGAGCACGAGGTCGATCGTCGCGGGGTAGACACCGCCCGCCTGGTAGAAGGCCCCGACGTCGGGGGAGGCTATCCGAAATGCTATCTGTGTGTTCGGTGAGACCGTAAACCCGGCCAGGGGCTCATTGTGATTGGGGTTCGCGAGCACCACGTCGAGGAAGACCTCCGGCTCGCGGATCATGACCTGTGCCGTCGTGCCGTCATCGGGGTTGAAGGCGTAGTAGGGCCCGTAGTCGTCGCGTACCAGGAACTCCTCCACGTCGAAGTTGGTATCGTCGGTAACCGTGATGCTCTTCGTGACCCCCCGGTTGGGGTTGTCGTCCTGATACTTCAGGAGCGCTGTGACGGGTTTACCCGTAGCCGCGTCGCGCAGTTGCGAGAGGTCGAGCCCCTCTTCGTAGATGAAGATTGTGTCGTAGGGCTGGATGTCGCTGATCGTCGGACCGCGGGCCCCGGCAGGGCCCACGCAGAGTGCAAGAAGACAGACGGCGAGGATGACCGGAATTCCTCGCCTGCGGATCCAATCTGGTGCCATAATACCGCATGTGTGCATTCTGCTGATATAAGTTGGCGTGGCGGCGGCCGGGCCCCTCCATGCGATCAGCCCTCCGCGTGCAGCCTCTTCACGACCCGGCGGGCACTCGATGTCACCGGCACCGTATCCGGGACAATCTCTCTGCACGATCACCCTCTGGACGCTCAGGCCTCCCTTTGCCCCTTCCCCTGCCTGGCGCCCGAACGTTCCGCATGCCGATCCCTGCCGATAGGGCGGCGGAAGGCTATATATGGTCCCTCTCCATACGGCACAGGCCATCGGGCTGCAGGGAACGGCCGGCAAAGGCCTGGCGGCATGAAATGGCCATATTCTCTATTATTTGTCCTGTAATCTTCAGCAATTCGATTCCTTACGCTTAAATAATCTCTTCTCCAATTTCTGATGATGAACAAGGTCGCCGTTATCATTGTATCGCTCCTCGTCTTCTTTGCGGTCCTTGCGATCCCTATCGACCCGGGCCTTTTTTCGCCTGAAGCAAAGTCCGTTGCGGCCGTGACCGTTCTTATGGTCCTCTTCTGGGTCACGGGCGTCATTCCTCTCGAAGCGACCGCCCTGCTCCCGCTGGTTCTCTTTCCGGCACTCGGGGTCCTCTCCCCGGTGCAGGTGGCAAAGTCCTACGGCGACGAAGTGATCTTCCTCTTCCTCGGCGGGTTTATCATCGCGATGTCGATGCAGCGGTGGGGCCTGCACAGGCGCATCGCCCTGCAGATCATACGGGTCGTGGGAACAAGCCCGAGACGACTGGTGCTCGGGTTCATGGTCGCTACCGCGTTCCTCTCGATGTGGATCTCGAACACCGCGACGGCGATGATGATGATCCCGATCGCGGTCGCGATCATCCTGACGATCATGCCCGGGATCGATAAAACTCTAGAGAACCTCGACGGGAAAGAGCAGGCCCTCGCCCGGTGCCTGATCGTCTCCATCCCCTACGCCGCGACCATCGGGGGCATTGCCACGATCATCGGCACGCCCCCGAACGGGATCTTCATCTCCCAGCTCGCGACGATCTTTCCCGACGCGCCCACCATCGACTTCTTCACCTGGATGAAGTTCGGCGTTCCGTTCGCTGCGGTATTCCTATTCTTTGCCTGGATCTGGCTCATCGAAGGCCCCTACCGCCGGATGGGGCGGACCCTCCCGAGCGCCGGGGGGATCATCCGGGAAGAGCTCGCGAAACTCGGCCCGATCTCCAGGGGGGAGCGGTGGACACTCATCGTCTTCACCCTGACCGCCTTCGCCTGGATATTCGCGCAGTCAAAGGATATCGGCGGGTTCGTCATCCCGGGTCTGGATGTGTTCTTCCCCGGGATCAAGGACTCCACCATCGCGATCTTCGGTGCGCTTCTCCTCTTCCTCCTCCCGGTCGACCGTAAGGAAGGCATCTTCACGATGGACTGGGAGTGGGCGGTGAAGATTCCCTGGGGCATCCTCCTCCTCTTCGGCGGCGGCATCGCCCTCTCGAACGGTTTCCTCGAGAGCGGGCTTGCCGCAGCGATCGTCGAGTCGCTCACCCTCATCCACGGGCTTCCGATCGCACTCCTGCTCCTCATCGTTGCGCTGGGGATCGTGTTTGCAGGGGAGATCGCCTCGAACACCGCCATAGCGGCTATCCTGATGCCGATCATGGCGGTCACGGCCGTCAGCATGGGGGTCAACCCGATCGTCCTGATGATGACCGCCGCAGTCTGCGCCTCGATCGGGTTCATGCTCCCGGTTGCCACGCCGCCGAACGCCGTCGCCTTCGGGAGCGGCTACATCGAAGCGAAAGACCTTCTCCGTTCCGGCTGGGCGCTCGATATCATCGGCGTCGCGCTCTGGATGATCTGCCTTTACACAATCGTCTTCTGGGCGCTCGGGCTTCCTCTCGACCTTCCTGCCTGGGCGCTCTGACCCCCCGGCACCTATTTTACCCCGGACGTCTATGCCGGCCGGATGACAGGCAACCGGTACTACAACCAGGCAATAGAGACACTTGCTCGTCCGGATCTCGACGCACTTATCGATGAGAGAATCCACGCTACTATCCGGTACGCGAAGGAGCATTCGCCCTTCTACCGCCGCTGGTTCGAGCGGCACAACATCCGCCCGGAGGCTATCCGGGAGCACGAAGACCTCCGGGAACTCCCTATCATCTCCGGGGCGACGATCCGGCGGTACCAGCCCCCGCACGAGCAGGAGTTCTGCTTCAAGAGCGTCCCCTGGGAGGCGGTCTTCACGGTCAATGAGACTTCCGGGACGAGCGGCGTTCCGAAGAGTTTCTTCCTCACCTGGGAGGACTGGGAGCGGTACGCGGAGAAGTACGCCCGGCTCTTCGTCTCGCAGGGGTTCGAGGTCGGCGACCGGGTGGTGGTCTGCGCCTCCTACGGGATGAACGTCGGTGCAAACACCATGACGCTCGCCGCCCGGGATATCGGGATGGCGATCGTCCCGGAGGGGAAGTGCACCTTCCCGGTCAGGGTGATGGAACAGTACCGCCCGACGGCGATGATCGGGAGCGTCTTCAAACTTCTGCGGCTCGCCCGCCGGATGGAGGCGGAAGGCCACCCGCCGCAGGAGGCGGGCGTGAAACGCCTCGTTGTCGGGGGCGAGAGTTTCGCCCCGGAATCGAGGCGTTACCTGGAGGAGGTCTGGGGATGCCCGGTCTACAACTCCTACGGGAGCACCGAGGGAACGATGTGCGGCGAGTGCACCCGCCAGGCAGGGCTCCACGTCCCCGAGGATCTGGTTCACTTCGACCTCTACGACCCCGGGATGAACCGGTTCGTCCACGACGGCGAGACCGGGCGGCTGGTCTATACGACACTCCTTGCGCCGGGCAAGAGGGCGGGGACGCTCCTCATCAACTACGATACGGAAGATACCTGCTCGGTCGTCTCCCGGGAGCGGTGCGGGTGCGGGCGGACGCACATGCGGATCGCCTCCCCCCGGCGCGAGGCGGAGACGGTCCGGATCGGGGATATCGCGCTCAACCGGGTGGACGTGGAGGCGGCGGTCTTTGCACCCGAGAACATGGCCCGCCTGAACGGGGAGTACGAAGCGTTCGTCTACGGCGGCGACGAGGCGGGAGAGACCGTTCTCCGGGTGAGCATGGAGTGCTTCGATCCCGCCCGCGTCGATGCGGACGAGATCGAAGAGACGTTCCTTGCCGCCCTCCTGCGGTCGGTTCCGGCGCTTTCGGGGGCATACGAGGACGGAACGCTGCAGATCCTCTGCAGCGTCACGCCGCCGGGCGGGCTCGAACTTCACCGGGCGCCCGGCCGGCCGAAGCGGATCGTTGACCGGCGGTAGGGGGTATCCTCCCCTACCTCCGCCGCACCAGGTAGCCGGCCAGCCCGGCCGCGAAGGCCGCCGCCGCCGGGAGAGCGGGTCCTGCCGCGGTCGGCGTGGGGTTCGTCGCCATCGTCGTCGACGGCGTGGTGGCGGCCGGGGTTGCCGTCGGCGTCGGGGTAGCCGTTGCCGCCTCACTGATGGTGAAGGTGGTGCTTGCGGTGGCGTCGCCTTCGACCCAGTCCACGCTCACGCTGTACTCGCCGGGCTCGAACCCGGATGTGTCGACCTCGAACGACCAGGTGTTCGCGGTATCGTTCCCGGCCTGCACGATAGCCGTCCCCGACGTGCCTCCCTGCACCGGGGCGTTCCCCGGCCCGAACCCGACCGGCGTTACCTCAACGAGCAGGCGGTTGCCCGGGGCGAGGTTCGTCATCCCGCTGACGGTGACCGTCTCTCCGGCGGTGACGGTCCCGATCTCGTCGATGCCCATCTGCTGTGCGGCGGCAGTGCCGCAGATGCATGCCGCGAGCACGAGCATGGCTGTGACTCCGACAAATCTCCTGGTGTTCATGCCTCGTTTCACCTCATCTCTCCTTCTTGCACGGCAGGATAAGAACCTACCCGAGCCCGGCCGTCCGACCGGACGATCCCTTTTGGAGGAAAACCAGCCTGCTTTTTCTCCCATGCAGTGCAACACTGGTCAACTATCCTTGCAGGTACAGATATGCTCCAGGATCAACAATGGCAACCGGTGCCGGGTACCGCCGGTGCCGAGATCTACCCCTTCATCCGGAAACCGGACGTCACCTGTTCGAACGCCTACCTTATCCGGACACCCGGCGAGGTTCTGCTCGTCGATACGGGGGCGGACGCCGGACAGATGGAGCGGATCCTCGAACTGGTGGAAGAACTTCTCCGGGAGGCGCCGCGCCCGATATACCTCTTCCTCACCCACTGCCACGCCGACCACTGTTTCCAGGCCATCCGGAACCCCCGGTTCCGGTCTCTCCCGGACCTCAGCGTCGCCGCAGAGGAGACGGGCGCGCAGGTGCTCGAGTCAGGTGACGAGGTCCGGACGGTCGCAGAACTGATGGGAAGGGAGATCGAGCCGCTCCCGGTCGCTCTCCCCCTGCTCGCCACCGGTGACCGCGAGACCCTGGAGATAGGCGGCGCCGCTGTCCTTCATCGGCAACAGATCCCGCTCCATTCCGGGGATACCCTTACGGTCTATCGTACCCCGGGGCATTCACCCGACAGCATCTGTATTCGACTCGGTGAATACCTCTTCATAGGCGACCTCCTCTTCTCCGCGAGCCCCGGGGTTGCCGGACTTTCGGGGTGGGATCAGCCGGCGCTGATCGAGACCGTGGGAAGGGTCCGATGGATCTTCGCCCACGAACTGGTGAACCTCTGCTGCCCGGGCCATGGCAGGTGTGTCCCGGCAACGGCGATGCCGGAGCTCCTCGACCGGCTCGAGAGGGATGCTGCGGAGCTCGCCAGCATAGGCCCCTTCGACCGAGGACGGCTCGACGACTCGCTGGAGCACGCCGTCGACCTGCTCCAGGAGGTCAACCGGATCTTTGCAGTGGTTTCAGGGCGGCTGTACGCCCTCGCCTACCGCCTTGATGAACTCGGTGAGGACGAAGAGGCCCGGCGCTACCAGGAACTTCTGGAATCCGACCAGATTGACGGGGTTCTCGAAGATTTTTCACGGTTTGCCGACGAGTTCGACGCCGGAAAGAGGCTTAAGGTTCAGCTCGTTCTCAAAGCGGTCCAGGCGATCCAGCGGATCGAGGCTCACTTTGCAGGCGACCGGCTGAACCACATCGTCGATGCAGCGCTCCTCCGCCGGGCCGACCGTCTGCTCACCGACTTCATGAACACGGTCTTCGGCTACCGGGATACCGGCTGCCTCGTTACCGTGGATCTCTCATCGATGCTCCGCGAGATCGCCGCCGCGGTCTCGATACCCCCGTTCTCGGACGAGGCGTTCATCGAGGCGGCGGACGACCCGGCGGCATACCGGGCGGAACTCGTCTCCCGTCTCGCCTACCTCCCGCTGCTGGAGGACGTCGAGCTTGTTCTGGATGCCGAAGGCTCTTTCCCGCCGGTACTGGTCGACCGGGAACGGTTCAGCGACGAGGTCGCCGGCGTCCTCGAGGATATGGCGGCCGCCGGCGCCCGGGAGATCCGGCTCGCCCTCCGGTGGGAGGGGGATGCGGTCGGGCTCCTGATCGAGGGTTCCGTACCCCTCTCTCCCCGGAGACTCCGGTTCTACCGGCGGAAGTTCGGGCTCTCGGGGGCGTCGCTTGCGATCTCCGGGAACGGTGCCGGCCTGCTCCTTCTCCTCAGGCCCACTTCCACCTGACCCTCCCTGCTCCGGGGTAAGTTACTTACCTTCGGCCCCCGTAGCGGGGTGAGACGGAGGAAGTTTTTTGGTAGAGATGCAGCACGTGCCTGGAGTCGACCGCGGCAGGGTGGTGCTTTACGCCCTGAGCACCTGCGGCTGGTGTGCCCGCACAAAGGAACTTCTCACCGACCTTGGCGTCGGGTTCTCGTACGTCTACGTTGACCTGCTCGCGGGCGAGGAGCGCGACCATGTGGTCCGGGAAGTTGAACACTGGAACCCACGGCTTTCGTTTCCCACAGTCGTCATCAATGAGGCGAAGGTGATTGTCGGGTTCCGGGAAGACGAGATCCGGGAGGCGGTCGGTGCCTGATACGGCGATCGATGAGGAGGTCGACCGGTTCATGCGCGACCTTGCTCTCGAGGCGGAGGCCGGCGGCTATCACCTCAACCCCGATCGGGAGTTCACCCGGGACCTCGTTCGTGGCCTGCTCGCGAACAGGGAGCGTTACGGCTACATCTCGTGCCCCTGCCGGCTTGCCTCGGGAGACCGGGAGGATGACCTCGACATCATCTGCCCCTGCGACTACCGGGACCCCGATCTCGCCGACTACGGCGCCTGCTACTGCGCCCTCTACGTCACCGCCGATGTAGAAGCCGGCCTCTCCACCCCCGATCCCGTCCCGGAACGGCGGCCGCCGCCGGCCGAGCGTCGGCGGCAGAAAGAAGAGCGCGCCGCGTCTATCAGGACCCCGGGAGACCTGAGATATCCGGTCTGGCGGTGCCGGGTCTGCGGTTACCTCTGCGCCCGGGACGAACCACCTGAGGTCTGCCCGATCTGCCGGGT
This sequence comes from Methanoculleus sp., assembly GCA_035363235.1. Lineage (GTDB taxonomy): Archaea > Halobacteriota > Methanomicrobia > Methanomicrobiales > Methanoculleaceae > Methanoculleus. Next base: position 6,512 of record DAOSER010000037.1, on the reverse strand, counting down.
GCCTCGCGACCGGTTCGAGCGGTTCATGTGAGCCGGACGAGGCAGGCGTAGGCGAGGCACGCGGCGACGATCCCGTTCACCGGAGGGATGCCGGGGACTACGAGGGCGGCGATGGAACCGGCGGCGTATGCCGTGAGCCCCGGCAGGTTGAACCGGGGAATAGCTGCCTCATCGAGCTCGGGGTAGCGCCCCCGGTGCCGGATGAAGAAGTCGGCCATGATCACCCCCCCGAGCGGCGGAATGAACACCCCGAGGAGGGTCATGTAGGGGATCAGCCAGTCATACATCCCCAGGAGTGCAAGGAGTGTTCCCGTGGCTGCCCCGGCGAAGGTGACCAGCCTTCGGCGTTCCGTCCGGAAGAAGTGGCACCCGGCGACCGAGAAGTTGTAGATGGTGTTGTCCTGAGTCGTCCAGATGTTCAAGAAGAGCATCAGGACGCCGGCGGAAAGAAGACCCTGGACCGCCAGCACCTCGACGGTGTCGGAGAGGCCGTATACGGCGGCGCCGACGGCCCCGGCGGCGATCATCAGCCCGTTCCCGAGAAAGAAGGCGAGGAACGTGGAACCCACTGCAGCGCGCGCTGAACCGGCGAATCGCGTCCAGTTGGCGACCTGGGTGCCGCCGGAGACGAAGGTGCCGACGACGATCGTGAGGGCTTCGGGAAGCGTGAGCGCGGATGCCGTCCCCGACGGGAGGAGGACAGCCTCATTGCCAACATCCTGGAAGGCGACCGACCCACTCACGACGATGAGGAGGAGCATGGTCGGGACCGCGACCCACGAGAGGGCGGCAAGTCCCCGGCAGCCGATGTACGCCGTCAGGCAGAAGGCGAGGCCAAAGAAGACCATCAGGGGAGCCTGCAGCCTTGTATCGAGGTCCAGCAGGCGGGTGAGGATGATCGTGATCGTCGCGGTCCCCCAGGCGTACCATCCGATCTGGGTGAGTCCGAGGAGGGCGTCGGACCACTGGCTCCCCAGATCGCCGAAGGCGAACCGGGCGGAGAGGACGGTGGAGAGGCCGCTTTTGTAGCCGATGTAGCCGAGGCCGGCGACGTAGACAGCAAGGATCGTGCTCCCGCAGAAGATGATTGCGGCAAGGTCCGGCCAGAGCGGGAACGCAACCCCGATACTTGCGCCGCCCCACATCGTGGCGGAGAAGAAGGTGAATCCGAGCAGCACCAGACTGATCGGCCAGAACCCCCGTCTGGCATCTTCGGGGACGGCGGAGAGCGGGTAATCCTCTGCACCACTCCGGCCCGCTGCGTCGCCGGCGCTCACTTTCCGGATCACTGCTGCCTGCGCAATGATTGAATGTTTCTGCTGCTATGTGGAAAATCTTTCCGGATTTCTGCCGCGCAATGCCCGCGCGGCGGCACGCCGTGCTGCGAGGGTCGAACCTGCGTCCCCTTCCTCCTCCGATCGCTGCTTCCCCCCTGGTGAGAGGAGGGGGAGCAGCTCATCGTATCCAAAATATCCGGTATTATCGACGGTTGATCCAGAGGTGTCATATAGCGGGCCGGGCGAGTCTCCTGTATGCCGAGCGTGCGGATCAACGATGGAGACCTGTCCTCCGGGACCGGTGTGGAGGGACGACGGAAGGAGAGACCCGATGAGACCCCGGGCCCCGCGCGCCGGGAGCCCGATCCGGAGGTCAAAAAGGAGGAAGAACACCCCGGAAAACTCCGGCGGGGGCGGCCGCTCTTCGGGGACGGCGACGATGCCGATATCTTCTACACGAAGACAAGGTAGGTCATTTCAGCACCCGGATATCCCCGGCGGAGGCCACCACCACCTCTCGCGTCCCGCGGTAGGTCTGGACGACCCCATAAAGCGTTACGCTCTCGTTCTCTCGGAGCTCGAGCCCGGCGGCGACGTTCTGCGGCAGAAAGACAGGAGTGCCGTTAACGGTGAGGATCAGGTGCGCGCCGGTCGATGTCTCCCTGATTCCTTCGATGTTCCCTTCGAGGAGGACCAGCGCTCCATCGGGAACCTCTTCGGAATAGGGATCCGCTACCAGCGGCTGGCCGACCGCGGCGAAGAGAAGGTGTGCCGCAAGCACGATCCCGACGACGCATACGAGGACGGCGAGTGCTGCTTTCTCCTGTCGTTCCAGCATAGTACCCCTATCGACGCCCGGGCTAATAACTTCCGTCAGTTTGATATGTTAACAGCGTTAACTCTCTTACATGGATGATGTGAACCTTCCCCCCTCCTCCAGAAAGATCCTCCTGCTGCTTGAGGGTGGGGGTGCCCTGACCCATAAGGAGCTCGTCCGTCTCAGCAGCCTGGCCCCCCGGACCGTGCGCTATGCTTTAAAGAGGCTCAAAGACAACGATATGATCGTGGAGAAGTTCAACTTCAGGGACGCCCGACAGATCCTCTACGAGTACAAAGACTCCCAGATGGTGTCTGCACAATGACCGAACCTTATTCCTGCGACATCATGCGTTGCGATACCCTCGTGCGAAGGCTGCTCCCCCAGATGCGTGCCGAGATGGTCTACCGCCTGGTAAACGAGCGCGGGATCAGCCAGAGCGAAGCTTCAAAGCGGCTCGGGATCAGCAGGGCCGCAATATCCCAGTACATGAGCAGAAAGCGCGGATTCAATCGGGAAAACTTTCCCGGGGACCTCGAATCGGTCATCGAACGGTGGGTCTCCGCCGTCGCCTCGGGCGAAGGAACGATCACCATCTGCGACGTCTGCCGCTCCGCCGATCTTGCCGGCAGACAGTGAGGGCTCAGATGCGTCTCCGCCGGTAGAGATAGAGCCCCGTGAGCCCGGCGAGTATGCATGCCGCCGCCACAATCTTGAGCAGGTCAGGCCCGGGAGCATCTCCCGCTCCTTTTTCTTGCGCGGCGTTCCAGTCGTCTTCAAAGGCCTCTCTATAGTAAAGAGCGACATCCGGCTGCTCGATGATCACGCCGGCTTCCCGGTTAAACGCTGGTGAGTTGGCATTCCAGTTGATGCTGCTGACGAGCACCGCCCGGTCGTCGACGATGACGCCCTTGTTATGGATCTTTGCCAGGTTGTTCGCTTCAAGGTCCGCGAGCCGAGCTTCGAGCGGCAGCCCTTCGGCGGCCGCAATCCGGTTGATGATCTCGACCATCTCGTCGTTGTCCGCGTCGTCCTCGGTGTTGAACCAGACCGAATCGAGGAGCACCCGGACAACGACCCCCCGCCGGGAGGAGTCGATCGCGGCCGCGAGGTAGGGGTTGAGATCGTATGGCGTCTCGTTCGTGATGTAGGCCTGCTCGATCGCAATGCTCTCCTCTGCCCCTTCGATCAGTCGGAGGATGAGCGCGCTCGTGTCCGGGGAGAGGACCGGGGTCACCCGCGCTCCCTCCGCACGGCAGGGGGCGAACTCGACCGTGTAGTCGGGTGCCCAGGGCGTGCGGAGTTCGGCCGCCGTCACTTCGAGCGGGATGATATCACCACCCACCGAATCGAAGAGGAAGACCTCCCGGAAGTAGGCCGCAAGTTCCGGGTTCTCGAGGAGGACGCCCCACCCGCGGTTGCCCTGCAGCCCCGGTGCCGGGTAGCCGCCGGGCTTGAAGTTCTCGCTCCCGAGCAGAACGGTGCTACCGTCGATGACGAGATACTTGGCGTGGTCGTAACGGTACTTCGCGTGAGCGGCATCCGTCGTCGTCATCGAAAGGATCGGGATCCCGCTCCGGTTAAGGGCGCCTGCAACCGCCCGCCCTTCCGCAGAGACGCCGCCCACCGGCCCGCCCTCGATGAGGACGGTTACGGTCACGCCTCGCTCGCGGGCAGAGATGAGGTCCTCGGCCATCTTTTCGTCGGTGAACTCGTAGACGTTTACGAGGATCTCGCGTTCAGCCTCCGCGACTGCCGCTGAGAAGACCTCGTAAGAACAGTCCGGCGCAGTGAACGCGGTCACTGCGACGCTCCCGAAGGTCCTGGGCTTAAGGCGGGACTGGCCTATCATGAGCGGGCGTGGGTCCCAGACACCGTCTTCCAGGTAGTGGATCTGCCCTTCCCGGGGATAGACGTCGCCGGGCCAGGCGATCTGCTGGACGAGGGTGGTCCCCCGGTAGAGGAGGAGTTCATCGACCCTGTTCGCCATCAGGAGGTTCCCGTTCGGGATCACGTCCGGCACGGCCGGCGTCCGCTCCTGGATTTCGAAGTCCGGGAGGTAGCCGTGCGCCTTCTCGAACGCGGGCGCGCCCCTCGCAACCACCAGCCGCCCATCGATCCGTGTTCCCGGTGGGAACCGGTAGCCGCCCTCGCCATCCGAGAGGACGTAGCCGTCGAGCACCCCTGTCCCCTCGAGCATGAGATACTCATCGGGATCGCCGGGCTGATAGGGGTCCGGACAGAACTCGACGATCTGAATACTTCCGGCCGTGCCGGCAAGGAGGCAGAGGAGCAGGATGACGGCGGCGATCAGGCGCATACACAGGATTATGTCTTTTCCGGTTTAATAGCAGAACGATATGAATTCTCCTCGCTCCCCGCTGGTCGTCAAGGTGGGCGGAAGCCTCTTTGACCGGACTGCTTCCCTGCTCGGGATCTTCCGGGAGGCCGGGCGCCCGGTGCTGATCGTCCCCGGCGGCGGAAAGTTCGCCGACCTTGTCCGGCGCCTCGACGTTTCTGAGGACGCCGCACACTGGATGGCGATCGCCGGCATGGAGCAGTTTTCGTGGTACATCGCCTCGCACGGCATCCCGGCGGTTTCCAACCTCACGGTTCCTTCGGCAATGGCGGTCTTCCTCCCCTACTGCGCTCTCCGCGAGACCGATCCTCTCCCCCACTCCTGGGACGTCACCTCCGACACCATCGCCGCCTGGGTCGCGCACGAACTCTCGGCCGATCTCCTTCTCCTGAAATCGGTTGACGGCATCCACCATCGCCGCAAGCTCCTCTCGCGGGTCGAGGACCCTTCCATCACCTCCGACGAGGTCGATCCTGCATTCTTCCGGTTTGCCTTCGAGCACAACGTCCGGGCCCGGGTGGTCAACGGCAGGCACGACGACCGGGTCCGCGGTGCCCTTCGAGACGAGGCAGTTATCGGGACTCTCGTCGATCCGAGATTTTAATTGCTGCGGGGGCGATATGATAGGTTAACATTCGAGGAAGCAACGATGACAGCGAGAGATCGATGTACCTCCTGCAACGCCACATTGGCCGAGGAAGGATCCACCTGGTTCCCGTGCCCGGTGTGTGCGCACGAGATTAACAGGTGCTACCGGTGCAGGGAGCAGAGCATAGCATATGCATGCCCGAAGTGCGGGTTCCAGGGGCCATAACTATGGGAAATGTAGCCATAATCGTGAAGATAATGCCTGAGTCCCCCGAGGTTGACCGTGAAGCGCTCAAAGCGGCGGTCAAGGCGGCCGTCCCGGTTGATGACATCCGGGAAGAACCGATCGGCTTCGGTCTTGTGGCGCTGAAAGCCGCCATCGTCGTCCCCGACAAAGCCGGGGCTCCCGATGAAGTCGAAGCGGCGCTCCAGAAGATCGAAGGCGTCGCAAGCGCTGAGATCATCGAATCCACGCTCGTATAAGTGGATACCCGATACCCTTTTTCCCTAACGAACCGCTTCAAGCCGTTCCATCACGTCGGCAGTGACTTTGCGGATCTTCTTGACCGACTCGCGGAATCCGATGACCTCATCCTCTTCGAGGTTGAGCGGAACCGGAAAGACGCCGTCACGGTTGATGCGAGCGGGTACCCCGATGCAGACGTCGCCGATCCCATGAATCTCGCTCTTGATGTAGCTTGAGACGGTGAGGATACGGTTTTCATCCCCGAGGATTGTCCTTACAAGGGTTGCAATTGCTTCTCCCGGCCCGTAGACGGTAGAGCCCTTATCCCTGATGATCGCCTCGCCGCTCGTTCTGACGGTCTCGATCATCTCCTGCACAGGTAGTCCCGAGAAGGTGGGCAGGTTGTTAATCCGGATGCCGCCGATCGTCGTTGCCGACCAGAGCGGAACCATGCTGTCGCCGTGCTCGCCGATGATACGCGTATGCACCTCGCTGACGTGGACACGGAAGTACCGCGCAATCAGGGACTTCAAACGCATCGAGTCGAGGTGCGTTCCGAGGCCGAAGATCTGTCTCGGTTGGAGCCCCGAATACTTCAGGGCGACTGCGGTCATGACGTCGACGGGGTTTGTTACAAGAAAGAGAATGGCGTCGGGCGAAGACCGGCCGATGGTTTCGGCGGTTTCGGCGATGATCTTTGCGTTCTCGAAGGCAAGGTCGTTCCTGTCCTGTCCCGGCCGTCGGGGCACACCTGCCGTGCATATGATAATGTCCGAGTCTTTTGTGTCGGCAAGGGTGGTTCCGTACGAAAGCCGGACGTCGGTGCCTCGTGCAGCAAACGAGTCGGATAGGTCACGGCAGCAGCCCGCGAGAAAATCTTCGCGTCCGGGCCTCCCGACGAGCAGCATATCGCTGACGTACGGGATCTCGGATATGGTGTGGGCCGCAAATATGCCGACGTTCCCTGTAGCCCCAAGAATCGTTACTTTTGCCATGGAGATCGCC
>DAOSER010000036.1:2150-16493 GCA_035363235.1 Methanoculleus sp. | reverse complement strand
CGAAGGTGATCGTGATGCTGGGCCGGCACTCGAGCAGGTACATCCTCTCGTTCCTGCCGGTCGAGTTCGACCGGATCACGGAGATCCGGGGGACGGTTTACCCGGGCCTCCTCTTCGACCACCAGGTCCGCCTCATCCCCACCCTCCACCCCGCCGCCGCGCTCTACAATCCGGCGTACCGGGATGCCCTGGAAGAAGACTTCCGGACCATCGGGCGCGAACTCGCGGAAACTGGAGGATCTGCAATACAGGACTGAAGGGTCATGGCAAAAGAACGATCATATGGAGCGGTCGTCGTCCGGCAGGATACGGACCCCCAGTACCTCATCCTGCAGTACGGGGCCGGACACTGGGATCTGGTGAAGGGGCACGGCATGCGCGGCGAGAGTGAGAAGGAGACAGTGCTCCGGGAGTTGGAGGAGGAGACCGGAATCACCCGGGCAACGTTCATCCACGGGTTTCGGGAGGAGGTCCACTACTTCTTCCAGCGCCGGTCACATACAGTCTACAAGGAGGTCGTCTACTACCTTATTGAGACCCCGGAGGAGGAGGTGACGCTCTCGGACGAGCATATCGCCTACCGGTGGCTCCCGCACGACAAAGCGCTGCAGGCGATCACCTTCGCGAACTCTCGAAGGGTCGTCGGCCGGGCGCACGAGCACCTGAAGGCCATACGGAACCTAAAGAGCACATGACCGAAAGAACCCGCCCTGCTCCTCACTACATTTTTCTATCCTCCGGAAGTTCGCTCACCTCCTTCCCGAGGAAGTAACTCACGACGGTCCTGATCGTGACGAGCGCCCCAAGAACTGCCAGGTCTTGAAGCGTCGGTTCGAGGATTGTCTTGATGACGTCGGCGGCGACGAAGAATTCGAGACCGATCAGGATGCGCGTGGTGAAGACCCATCGGATGTCGCGGTAACTGGTCACCCTGATGCGCATCTCCCGCGCCAGAAGCTCGACGATCGCGATCACCGCCCCGTAGACGATGAAGAGCGCCCCGAACATCCCGAGAACCATCCCGGTGATCCCGACGAATGTCTCGAGCACCATATGCCCCCCGCCGGGCATATCGGCGACGAAGGGCTTATACGTTACCTCGACGGCGGTTCTTCAGGAGCCTGGAGGGGCACCCGGCCCCTCAGGGGCTCTCCGGTTCCAGGGGCACGACGAAGCGGAACCCGTTGTACCGTTCGACCGTCACGGGGACGCCATAGACCGCCTCGATGATCTCCGGCGTCACCACGTCGGGGCCCCCTGCGGCATGGATGACGCCGTCTTTTAAGAGGATGAACCGGTCGGCGTAGCGGAGCGCCATGTTCAGGTCGTGCATCGTCATCACCGCTGCGACGTCGTGCTCCGTCGTCACCTGCCGGACGATCCCGAGAATCTCGAGCTGGTTTCTGAGGTCGAGGCTGCTCGTCGGTTCGTCGAGGAGGAGCACCCGGGGTTCCTGCACGAGCGCCCGCGCGATGCTCACCTTCTGGAGTTCCCCGCCGCTCATCTCGTCGATGTACCGGAGCGCCAGGTCTTCGAGGTGAAGCATCCGGACTGCCGCCTCGACGATCCGGATATCCTTATCCGTCACGTCCCATCCGATATGCGGCCGGCGACCGAGGAGGACGGCGTCGAAGACGGTCATCCGGCCGGCCTCGCATCGTTGCGGGACATAGCCGACCTTCCGGGCGATCTCCATCCTGTCCGCGGTGAGGAGGTCCGCCCCCTCAATGAGGACGGACCCGGCCTTCGGCCGCAGGATCGCATTCATGCACTTCAAGAGCGTCGTCTTCCCGACACCGTTCGGCCCCAGGATCGCGAGGATCTGGTGCGGGCGGAGATCGAACGTGATATCCCGGATGACCGGAGCGCTCCGGTAGTTGAACGCCACGCCGTCGACGTCGAGGATCATCTCCGGTACCCCCGCAGAAGCAGATAGATGAAGACCGGTGCGCCTAAAAACGCCGTGAGCACGGCAACCGGGAGGATGTAGGGAGCCACGATGATCCGGGCAACCGTGTCCGAGGCGAGGAGGAGGGTTCCGCCCATCACGCAGGAGCCGGGGATCAGGTAGCGCTGGTCGTCGCCGATGAGCCTCCTCACCATATGCGGGCAGACGAGCCCCACGAAGCCGATGACCCCGAGGAACGAGACGATCACGGCGGATACGAGCGCCGCGACGAGCATTCCGACGTCGCGAACCCGCTCAACGCTGACACCGAGGCCCTTCGCGGTCTCGTCGCCGGCGTCGATGGCGTTGTAGTTCCAGCGGTTCGCGATGAAGTAGAGCGAGGCCGCTATCGTGACGAAGGCCATGATCCCGAGTTCCTGCCAGCCCGCCCGGCCGACGTCGCCGAACGTCCAGAAGACGACGGCGGCGAGCTGGGTGTCGTCGGCGAAGTACTGCAGAAACATCGTCCCCGCCGTGAAGAGCGAGGAGAGGGCGACGCCGGCGAGCACCATCACCTCGGGGGAGGCCCCGCGTATCCGGGAGATGAGCAGGATCACGGCTGTCGCAAGAAGGCAGAAGATGAACGCCACCAGCGTCGTCACGTAGGGGTTGTTCAAGGTGACGGCGTCGGCGACCGTGGAGTGCATCTGGCCGGTGCCGAGGACGATGACCGAGACGGCCGCTCCGAACGCGCCGGCGTTCGAGATGCCGAGCGTGAACGGCGAGCCGAGCGGGTTTCTAAGGATCGACTGCATGGCGACCCCGGCCACCGAGAGTCCCACCCCGGCGACGATCGCCGCAAGCGTCTGCGGGAGGCGGATGTTCCAGACAATCCGGTCGATGCTGGATACTTCGAGAGCGGTGCCGGGGTTGAGGAGCAGGTGTATCCGGTCAACGATGCCGTTCACGATGGAGAGAAAGACCTCGTACGGGGGGATGCCCACCGCACCGACCGATATGGATACGATCAGGAGGAGAACGAGGAGGACCACGCCCCCGAGTATCCAGAGGTGCTTTCGGCGCACGTAGCCCATGTAGTCGGCGGGGATGGCCCCGTCTGCAAAGTGCATCTCGTTATCTCCTCCTGATGGAACCTGGCATCAGAGCGGGATCTCCTGAAAGCCGAGGTTCCTGTATTCGTTGTTGTGTTCGTCAAAGACCGGTTTCCCGACGAAGAAGGTGTAGATCTCGTCCGCCTTCTCCTCGGGGTCGATCTCGGCGAATCGGTTGGGATACAGCGTCTTGCCGATGAAGTAGGCGTCGGCAAGGATGGTCTCGTAGTTCACGCTGTAGAAGTTGTACGGAAGGACGCCGTAGACCCGGCCTTCCTTCGCGGCGGAGAGCCCCTGGAGCGCGGGGTCGCTCTTCAGTTCCCCGATCGCCCCGTCGTTCTCGAGTTGGGTCGTCCCAAGGTCGACGAAGATGTACTCCGGATCCCAGTCGACGAGTGCCTCTTTTGCGACGTCGGCGTGGGCGGTGCCGAGGCCGGCCGCGGCGTTCTTTGCATTGACCCAGAGGAAGGGCGGGTAGGCCGGTTCGGTGGAGATGATGCCGTGGGCGCCCGCCGAGGAGACACCGCCGATGTAGACCGTCTTCTGTTCGCTCTCGGGGATGTCGGCGGTCCGGGCTTCGAGGTCGGCGATCGTCGCCTCGGTGTAGGCGATCACCTCTTCGGCCCGCTCCTGTTTCCCGAGCACCTCGCCCATCGTGCGGAGCCCGGCATACATCTCGGCCTTTTCGGCGTCGTTCCGGAGCGAGCCGTAGGGGAACGCCACGACCGGGATGCCGGTCCTCTCCTGGAGTTTGTCGGCCTCGGGGCCGCTGGTGCCGTAGGCCGTTCCGGTGGCCCCCGTCTTGAAGACGACCTCTGGCCCTATCCCGAGGATCTTCTCCGGGTCGTCTTTGCCCCGGAACTCACCGATCAGGGGGAGGTCTTTGAACTGCGCCCCGTAGGCGAGAGCGTATGGCCGGCCTTCCATCGGCTGATCCTTCTTCTCCTGGTCGTCGACGCCAACGACGAGGTCCTGGCTCTGCAGGTAGACGAGGTAGCGGAGGCACCCTGAACCCGAGCAGACGACACTCTCGGGGGGCGATGGGACGGCGACCGACCGGCCGAATCCGTCGGTGATCGTGATCGCCTGCCCGGCGCTGCCCTGGACGGTTCCGGTACCGGTGCACCCTGCGGCGAGCATGGCGAGAACGAGGGCCGCAAGCACCGCGGCCATGAGGGCTCCTCTATATCGGAACGGCGGCATACTAATATCAGTAATAGTAACCACTTTTTATTATAGTTATCGAATTACTCTCTATCGCGTGTGACTCAATTCTAATTCGTAATACCTGCACCGCCAATCGGCAGAATCAGTGCAACATCCCCGGACCTGGCAGACCTCTTTGGTTTGCACACCTGGAACGTGAGCGAAGGCTACCATGCCCCTGGCTCCGGCTACATCGGCCGGGTGGGGATACAAACAGGTTTCTACCTGCTGTACGCGTGTTCTTCTCTTCCACCGGGCCTGTTTTGATCCCGTGTTACAGCGGGTCCTTCGCGAATCTCGAGGTCCGGAGCTCTTTGCCGGCTCACGGCGCCCGGCCCGCTGCATGCCGCCTCTGCTGCCCTCTCCGGCGGAAATCGGGCTTGTTCCCCCGAGACGGATAACTATTATGGGCGGCCCGACCTACCCCTGCAACAGGACACCCGGTCATGCGCACCGGCACGACCGGCGTATTGCGAGGTATGCACATGCCGGAGAGGATGTTAACCGAATCTGAAGGGTACCACCTGCTGCACTCGTGCGGGATACCCGTGCCGCCCCACCATCTGGCTACCAGCGCCGCCGATGCCCGGGAGGCCGCCGGACGGATAGGCTACCCTGTCGTTATGAAGGTCATCTCTCCGCAGATCGTCCATAAAAGCGACGTCGGCGGAGTCATCACCGGGATCGAGGGGCCTGGCGAGGCTGAAGAAGCGTTCCGGGCTATCATACAGAACAGCACCGTCCGTGCCCCCGAAGCGGCGATCACCGGTATCATCGTGGAGAAACAGATGCCGGCGGGGCTTGAGGTGCTGATCGGCGGGAAGACCGATCCGTCGTTCGGGAAGGTTATCACGTTCGGTCTCGGGGGGAAATTGGTGGAACTCCTTGAAGACGTCTCCATCCGCATGCTTCCCATCACTGACGACGAGATTCGAAGAATGATTCGCGAGATCGAGGGCTACCGGCTCATCCGGGGGTACCGGGGAGAGCCCCCGAAGGACGAGGAGGCGCTCGTCCGCATCATCGCCGCAATGGCCCGCGTCTTCATCGAAGACCCCCGGATCCAGGAGTTCGACCTGAACCCGGTCATCGTCTACGAGCAGGGAGCCAGCGTCGTCGATGCCAGGATCATCGTCGGGGATGCCGTCGGGGGCGAGGCCGCCCGCCTCAGGGTCCGGGCACCCCCGGAGATCTTCTACCCTGACTCGATTGCCGTGATAGGCGCCTCGGCAAGCCCGAAAAAGGTGGGCTACTCTGTCCTCCGGAACCTGCTCTCCTTTCCCGGGAACCTCTATCCGGTCAACCCCTCCCGGACAGAACTCTTCGGCCGAAAGACGTACCCATCTGTTGCGGAGATCCCGGGTCCGGTTGACTGGGCGGTCATTGCTGTCCCCGCCCGCCTCGTCCCCGGGGTGATGGAGGAGTGCGGGGAGAAAGGCGTCAAGCTCGCTGTCATCGTCACCGCCGGGTTCCGCGAGATTGGAGCCGAGGGTGCGGCTCTCGAAGAGGAGGTCGTGAAGATCGCAAGGAGGCATGGGATCCGGATCATCGGCCCGAACTGTCTCGGGATTATGATGCCGCACCAGGGAATCAACGCCACGTTCGATCCGGTCTCGCCGCGGCCCGGCGACGTCGCCTTCATCTCCCAGAGCGGCGCGATCATCACCACCGTCGTCGACTGGAGCCTTACTGAAGAGTTCGGGTTCTCAACCGTCATCAGTGTCGGGAACCAGGCGGATCTCGGGTTTGAGCACTATCTCCGGTTCGCCGAGCAGGACGAAAAGACCCGGTCGGTCACCCTGTATGTCGAGGAGATCCAGGACGGGCGCGGGTTTGCCCAGATCGTGCGCGAGGTTGCCAGGAGAAAGCCGGTGGTGGCGGTGAAGTCCGGGTCGTCCCGGAAGGGCAAGGCTGCTGCATCGTCCCACACCGGCTCGCTTGCCGGGAGCTACAACGTCTACGTCGCGGCGTTTCGGCAGGCGAGGGTGATCCCGGCCCGGAGCCTGCGGGACGCCTTTAACCTGGCGGAACTCCTGGCGTCTGAGGGCTGCCCACGAGGAAACCGTGCGATCGCCATCACCAGCGCGGGAGGGTTCGCCGTCCTCGCCTCCGACTACGCCGAGGCGTACGGGGTCGATATGGTCGACCTCCCGGACGACGTGCTTCGTGAACTCAACGCGTTCCTGCCGCCGTTCTGGAATCATTCGAACCCCATGGATATCCTCGGGGATGCGGATGCCACCCGGTTCGCCACGCTCTTTGACGTGCTGATCCGCCACCAGGGCTTCTGGGACATCGCGTTCGTGATCGCCGTGCCGACAACGCTTGTCGATCCGGCACATGTTGCAAACGAGATTGTCCGGTTCTCCCGGAATACGGAGAAGATGGTGGTGGGCTGCATGCTCGGCGGCGACAGCATCAGGAGCGGGCTGCGCATCCTGCGGGGCTCCCGGATCCCGAACTTCGAAGAGCTTGAGGATGCGTTCAAGGCCGTGGGAAGCATTCTGGAGGTCAGGACCGCCCGGAAGAGATGAACGGTCCCGCCGGCTTCGTGGCGGCCGGCAACGTCTATCACCTCTCTGGATTCCCGGAAACCTTTTATATACCTCTTCCATATTCCGCCGCATGAGAACGACGGGTTCCATCACCCGGGAGATGAATACGGATGCTGTTTGAGAAGATTAAGTCCGATATCCTTGCTCACAATTCATATGTCATCGGGGCGGGCGGGGAGATGGTGGTCATCGATCCGAGGCGCGACTGCCAGGTCTACGCAAACATCGCTGAGCACGAGAACATGAAGATCACGAGGATCTTTGAGACGCACAAGAACGAGGACTATGTCATCGGCTCCCGGGAGCTCGCCCGCCCGACCGGGGCGGAGATCCTGCACGGGGCGCGGGAGGAGTTCAAGTTCGGCACCCCTGTCCGGGAAGGGGAGACATTCGAGGTCGGCCCCCTCGAGCTTGAGGTTCTGGAGACACCCGGCCACACTATAGAAAGCATATCGCTCCTGCTCCGCGACCGGTCCGTCTCCGACGATCCTCTGATGGTCTTCACCGGCGATGCGCTCTTTGCCGGCGACGTGGGAAGGACCGATCTTGCCGGCGAGGATAAGCGCCGGGAGGCCTCAGAGATGCTGTATGCGAGCCTGCACGAGAAACTTCTCCCCCTCCCGGACAGCGTGATCGTCTGCCCCGCCCACGGTGCCGGATCCGTCTGCGGCGGGAACATCAGCGACCGCGAGTACACGACCCTCGGGTTTGAAAAGGCAACGAACGAACTGCTCTCCCTCTCGAAGGAAGAGTTCGTCGAGCGCAAGATGAGCGAGCGGCTTTATGGGCCGCAGTATTTTGGGATGATGCGAAAACTCAACCGGGAGGGCCCGCCCCTGATCTACAACCTCCCGCACCTGCGAGCCTATACGGCCCGGGAGATACGGGCACTCCTGGACCGGAAGGCGCAGGTCGTCGATATCCGTTCGCCGACGAGTTTCGCCGGCGGGCATATCCCGGGGACCATCAGCATCTGGCGAAACGGCCTTCCTCTCTACATGGGCTACTACCTGAATTACGAGGACCCGATCGTCCTCGTGGACGACTTCAACCTGGGGATGGATCACGCGATGCGCCACTTTGTGCGGCTCGGCTACGACAACCTCGTGGGCTACCTCGCGGGCGGTTTTGGCGCCTGGTTCAAGCAGGGCGAGGAGATCGAGAGGGCGGGCACCTGGTCACCTTCAGACCTCGCGGAGCACCTGGACGATCCGTCGGTCTGGGTTCTCGACGTCAGGAACATCAACCACCGGGAAGAGGACGGCCACATTCTGGGCTCCCACCATATCTATGTCGGAGAACTCGAGGAGCACCTGGCTGAGATCCCGGGGGATAGGCGGATTGTCGTCCACTGCGACGCCGGGTACAAGGGGAGCCTTGCGGTGAGCATCCTTGAGAAGCACGGGTTTTCGAACGTTATAAACCTGCTCGGCGGCACGATCGGGTGGAAGGCAGCGAATTATCCGCTTCTTAAGGACTGACTCACCACTTTTTCCTATCGCGGGGGGTTGCGAGGGTAGGTGGTCGCCCATCAGAAGGGCACACAGTCCTTTTAGAACTATTTCCTGAGAAAAATCAGGCTGAAATTACGGAATTAAATTTCCACTACAACAACACGCTCGGGGATGTCGTCAACTCCCTGCTCCGGCTGCACCAGGACTATCCCGGCGCCCGGGCTGCGGTCTTTGCGACGGTGAGCGACATGGACATGGACCTTGCGAGTGAACTGAGCAAATGGGTTATCTCGCCGTTCCGCCCCTCCGACATCTACTTCCCGCCCTACGACGCCGACGAGATCCGGGGCATCCTCCAGGACCGGATCCGGATCGGGCTCTACCCCGGCGTCTTCTCAGTACAGATGCTCGACCGCATCGTCGAGCAGACGATGGAGTCGGGCGACGTGCGGGTGGGGCTGGACCTGGTGAAGCGGGCGGTGCTGAACGCCGAGTGCGCCGCCCGCACAGAAGTCGTCGAGGAGGATATCACGAAAGCCTACGAGCAGGCAAAGCACGTCCACCTCGCCTATACCATCCGGGCGCTCTCGGCGGACGAGCGGCTGCTGCTCCGGAGGATCGCTGAGTTGTCGCAGGAGGAGGCCGGGCCGCTGGTCTCCGGCGCGATCTACGGCCGGGTAGAGGAGACGCCGAAGGTCGGCTACACGGTCTTCTCCCGGCAACTGCGAAAGCTTGACTCGCTGCGGTTGGTCGACCTGATCCGGGTGCAGGCCGGCGGGAGGACAAGCGAGGTTGTCCTGCGGTACGAGCCGGGGACGGTGGTGCAGATCTGCCGGTAGGGGGAGGGCTGCCGGGGGGTGAGAAACAGCGTATCTAGCGTCCGGTTTCGTTAAGAATGACCCTGATTCCCTGCTTGAGGACCGGGAGATCCTCGCGCAGGGTCAGGAACACCGCTTCGTAATCCACACCGAAGTAGTGGTGGACGATCTTATCCCGCATCCCCGCTGCTTCCCTCCAGGGAATCTCCGGGTGCCTTTCGCGCAGCTCCGGCGAGATCATCTTTGCCGCCTCGCCGATGATGGTCAGCATACGCTCGATCCCGGCGCGCTCCAGCCGGCGGTTCCGGAGTTCCTCTGCCGATCCGATGCCTTCGGAGAACTCCTCGACGCTCAGTATGGCATCAAGGATGTGACGAAGATACGCGGGGTCCTCGGGCGTCATAGATCACCACGGCATCACGGTAGATTGCATCGGCAAGGTAGGGGTTCACGGCGTTCTCGGTGACGAGGTCCACCTTCATGTGGAGAGCACGGGCAAGTTCGTCCTCGATCCGGACGAGTTGAAAGAGGCTTTTTTTGCGGGAGAACCGGACCAGGATATCGATATCGCTCGCCGGATTGGCGGATCCCCGCGCATAGGAGCCGAAGATGGCGATCCACTCTGCATCGTTTCTGGTGAGTATCGCGACGATGGTCTCCCGTGCCGTCCTGGTTACTGTGCGTCCTGCCATGTCATCCAACCGTATCTATGCTGGTTAGTATGGCGCTCACCCTGTATCAGTCTTTTGAGGGGCGAAGCGGTTCCCCGGCGACATACTCAGTCAGGAATCGGGGCCGCCTGTTCAGTAGCACCAGGTCTCGTGGCTCAGTGGTGCCTGGTTGAGCAGATCCCGGTAGTGCCGCCACTGTGGCATGAACTGGTCCATCAGTTCCCTGAACCGGTCGGTGTGGTTTCGCTCGAGCAGGTGCACCATCTCGTGCACAACGACATACTCAAAGCGGCCGGACACCGTTTGCAGCATTTGCGGCCGTGCCGCAAAGGGGTGCGCAAACAGGAGCGCAAACACTTTTCGCATGCAAAACCTTCGATACGTCACGATTTTTGCGATTCATCGTTAAATTATTATTTTCGGATTTTCCATTTGCAGCAAGTCCGGAAACACACGGCACCTCCCGTTCCTGCACGCGATGCCGGCGTTCTTCCCGTGGAACCGGATCGGGTGGTCTGTGTGATCTGGAATTTGCTGCAAACGACCTCTGATCGTGGTGATCGATATCTGCTGAAATCTCTTCGTTCACCGATTCCCCATCATACCGTTGAGGATCCTCACC
This sequence comes from Methanoculleus sp., assembly GCA_035363235.1. Classification (GTDB taxonomy): domain Archaea; phylum Halobacteriota; class Methanomicrobia; order Methanomicrobiales; family Methanoculleaceae; genus Methanoculleus. The sequence continues at coordinate 6,167 of DAOSER010000036.1, read as the reverse complement.
CCCGATCTCTTTGCACCTATGTTTGCGCACCCCTTTGCAACCGGGTTTTAGATGCTGCAAACGATCACCCGAAGGCGGTGGGGAGTCCCCCTCCCCCCCTCCCCCTCATCCTCCAGCCAGACCGCGAGCTCCGCCGCCCACTCCCGGTAGCGCTCGGCGTCGAACTGGAAGTGCGACTCGTGCCGGCGGACGGTCGTCCCGGTGGATTCGTCGATGACCGTCGCGTCCACCACGCCGAGCGCCGGGCACTTCTCGAGGAGCCCGCAGTAGACCGTGCCCCTCGCGGTGTAGCCCTGCAGGATCCGCCGGACCTGGTGGTAGGAGAGCCCCGTCGCCTCCTGCAGCATCCGGACGGTGAACGACTCCCAGCCCATCCGGGCGATGGTGGCGAGCGCCGCCGCTTCGTTCCGGGTCATCTTCGAGTCCTGCCCGCCGCCTTCCTGGTTGATCGCGGCGTAGAGCCGGGCAGCCGCATCGAAGTCCTGCCGGGCCGCCTCGATCCGGACCTCGTCGCCCGTCTCCTTCCCCTCCCGCTGCAGGAACCGGAGCGCCGCGTGGCACTTGATCAGGTCAAAGAGCATCGCGGGGTTCCGGCGGTTCGCGACGTTCGAGAACCCTATCCGCCGGGCGAAGGGGATCCGCACAAAGATCCGGTGCTGCTTCAGGACCGACCAGAGCGCCCGGGCGGTGAGGACGTCCGGGTCGTCGCCCCTGGTAGGTCTGCTCGCCTCCGTCTCCTTGAGGTGCTCGAGCACCGCTCGGTCCTGCTCGGCCGAGTCGTCGATCCAGACCGTCAGCATCCGGTTCATCACCTGGTCGTCGCCGGGGTTCTCGACCTTCGCAAGCCACCAGACACACCGCTCGGGTATCGAGCAGACTCGAATCTGCCGATCGATTGTGACGGTTCGGTGCTCGATCTGCTCGCGGAAGTTCGCGGTCGCGGACTTCAGAACCTCCTGCAGGTCGTCGGAGAGGGTCGTGTCGTCAAAGAGGATCACCGTCCCCGGCCGGAGGTCGTCGGCGTAATAGAGCGCTTTGTTGCTCACAGTGCCGGTGAGTTTGTACTCCGGCGGGACGAGGTTGAGCATCGTCGTGCAGGCATGGCTCTTCCCCTTGCCGGAGTTGCCGGAGATGGAGACATGGAGGCCGTTGGTATTCTCCACGGATTGCGAAGCGATGGACATCACCAGGCACTCCGCGACCGTTCGGTCGCCAACATGCGCCCGATTGAAGGTATCGAGCAGGAACGTGAGCGGGTCGCCGGTCTTGAGGATCTCGACGGCACGCGCCTGGTGCTCATCCTCGATGAGGACAGGAGGAGGGAGCGGCGGCAGTTCAGTCTTCTTCTCCGGGAGGACCCGGGTCCGCTTCGGCTCATACTTCTCCCTGAGTTCCGGCCAGCGCTGCGCCCCACCGCCGCAGCTCTGGTGGTGGCAGCCGGTTCGGACGATGTGGATCTCCCGCACTGCCCGGCCATACCGGCCGATCTCGGCGGCCACGATCTGCTTGACCAGGAAGAGCGGCACGACGCCTGCATTTCGCTTCCCGGGAGCTGGTCTTATCTCTCTTGAGGGAGAAGAGTTGTTGGCAGTCCCGTGTGAATCGATGTTGGCGCACGCTTCATCATGGGGGCTGCTGTCTATCCTGTCTCTCTGTTGCATTCTGTTTCCTCGTTCTGTAGCGTTATCAATCTGGCTTTATCGCCGGCGACCTGCTTTGCCCGGACGGGTTCTGCTCGCGGGTCCGGGATGCGGTCGGGTAGTTCCTGAGCGATCTCTTTCATGGGCTGCTCCTGTGCGGGTGGATCATGGCGATCAGTGCTAAAAAGAACGGGGTTTGTTGGGTTTTCCCCGGGCAGGTTCCCGCATGCAAAAAGAAGTGGGTGAGAGGGGGTTATAAGAAAGAACCGCGCTCAGTGTAAGTGATTGCCCGTGGGATCGCTCCAACACCCCTCAGCTGAAGGTAGACAGCCGATCGCACCTCCCGGTGCTCATGCATCCGGTGGAATGGCGGATATGCTTCCTCGACCCCTCACCCGAAACTCTTCGAGTTTCTCGAACCCACGCCTTGCACCCAATAGTGCTCGCGCTCACTACGTTCGCGCTTCGAAACCTTTTAGGGTTTCTCCGGCCCTTCGCACCTGCGGTGCTCCAAGCTCACGCCCCGCCGCCGCGCTCCTCGAAGTAGTGCAACGCTTCGGGAACCTGTTCACGGATCAGCCGCAGGAAGTAGTTCGTGAGGTCGGGATCGGCCACCAGGAACGAGTGCTGCATCGCCCGCTCCGTATCCTTGGTAAGCCCCCCCTCGCGGTCCATCTCCGCCTTGATGTCATGGACGGCGTTATCGACCTCCTCTTCAGTCTCCCACTTCAGCACAGATATCGTTCGTGCCATTGCTCTTCACCTCACGGCGTCGCATATGGGCGGAGGTTCTATTTCAGATTAACCCCGGGGGTTGGAAAAAAGAAAAAGGGTCAGGCTTCTTCCTGATCGAGGAGCATCTTTTCGGCTTTCTCACTGACGATCATGCTGTTCCCGGCCGGATCCTCGATGATAACCGTGAACGGGAAGGCCACCTCCCGTGCGGCGCCGATCGTCTCCTGCACCCGGAGTGCTGCCGCCTGCTCGTCTTCGTTCTCAGGGTTCGCAAGGATCGTCTCCACCGCCTGCTCGAAGCGGGCGAGGACCCCTTCGATATTGGTGACGAACCCCTCACAGGCGGTGCCGGGCTCGACCGAAAGACCGAGTTCGGGGATCCTGATCGTCCCCGTCGTGCTCCGCACCACCCGGATGGCGAGGTCGCCGGACTCCTCCACATGCACCGTCCACCGAACCGGGTCGCCCTCCCCGAGGATGATGGTGTCGGTGTGCCGGTAGCCGCAGGTCTCGCAGGCGATGGAGACGATCAGGAGGTCGGGAAAGTGGGGGATATCGAGACGGTGATGGACGATCTGGATATCGCCCCCGCACGCGGGACAGGTTCCCGGATAGGAATCCCGCACTAGAGGCCCCCGCCGATCTTCTCGCGGGAGACCTTGACGGACATGGGTGTGATGACGACATACTTCTGCTCGCCGAGGCCGACGATATCGCCGTTCACGTCCTTTGCCACGTCGCGAAGATCCTTTAAGACCCGCTCGAACGTCACCTTGTCCATCTTCAGCCTCCCGATGTCGACGATGACAATATTGCCGTTGTAAACCTCGTCTTTGACGCGGGGAGTATCCTTGAGGTCGGCGATGGTGGCGATCTTGATGTACATGGATGCCGGCTCTTCGTCGCTCTTCCCCTCGTAGGAGGCGAGATCGAGTTCCATGTAGTCCTCTTCATTGCGTGCTGGGCTTTTACCGAGGATGCTGTCAAAGAGCTTTTTAACCATAGAAAAATTGAGGAATGAATTTTATTTAATTGTATCCATTATTTTCTCCGTCAGATCTCCAGATTCCAGAGATCGTCCCCGACGTAATGGATGCTTTTAACAGACTTACCCTTCTCCTGCCGCTCCATATCGGCTGCATCAAAGAGCGCAATCCCCACGGCAAGCGGTTTGCCGTGCCGCTCCTCGACGACCTGCACCGGATGCCCCAAACGGACGTCCGGCGAGATCGATACGATCCCGGGGCGCATGGCATCCGCGCCGTTTGCGACGAACCTGACCGCGCCGGAATCGACCACTACCCGGCGCTCGGGGATCGGGTGTTCGACGAGCCCCCGCAGGCTGGGAAAGGCCCAACCATCGGCAGCTATCAGGAGGGGTTTTTTATCGACGAGGTAGATCCCGATAGGGCTGTCCGTCTCCACCCGCTCGATCCGGTCGGACCGGAAGAGGTCGGCTGACGCTCCGATCTCGTCGGCAAGCTGGCGCAGGAGATCAGCTATCTGTGACTTTCGGATGACGTGGCGTTTCTTAACGGTAATCTTTGGCATGGAATTGAGACCTCGTGAAACGTTAACCCTCGCGCAACAACGCGGTTATATTTAAGTAGCTTCCTCACTCAAATATATTACTCCAGAAAGG
>DAOSER010000036.1:0-2042 GCA_035363235.1 Methanoculleus sp. | reverse complement strand
GGCGCAGAAACTCGGCACGTTGATCGTCCGCGGTGACAATGTGATCTACATTACTCCTTCAGTTGAATAACGTTAGGTGAGAGAGAATGTCAAAAGGCACACCTTCAATGGGCAAGCGGCAGAAGCGCACCCACATCGCCTGCAGGCGTTGCGGCAAGATATCGTTCCATGCACAGCATAAGGTCTGTGCGGCCTGTGGCTTCGGAAGAAGCCGGAGGATCCGTAGTTACCGCTGGACTGAGAAGAAAGCAAAGGTACCGACGCATTAGAGTTGTATCATGTGTGGTATCGTTGGCATCGTCGATGCTGGCGGTGTCTCGTTTCCGCTGTACTATGCCCTGTACGCTCTCCAGCACCGGGGGCAGGAGAGCGCGGGGATCTCTACTTTTGAAGGCACGAGCCTCTACACGCACAAAGCCCAGGGGCTCGTTGCCGAGGTCTTCAACAGCCAAACCCTGCAGGAACTGCGGGGAAACGCCGGAATCGGACACGTCCGCTACCCGACAACCGGGTCAAAGGTCCCGGAAAACGTTCAGCCGTTCAATTTCAAGTACCGGGGGCTCGACCTCTCGATCGCCCATAACGGCAACCTGGTCAACACGACCGAACTCCGGGATGAATACGAGCGCAGGGGACAGATCTTCTGCACCACGACTGATACCGAGATCATGGGGAGCATCATCGCCGATGCGCTCCGGACTTCAAAGAGCATGGAGGACGCTGTCCGGCTCTGCATGCGGCGGCTGCGGGGCTCCTATGCCACCGTGGCCCTCCTGAACAATACCGTATACGCCTTCCGCGACCCGCTCGGCATCAAGCCGCTCTGCATCGGGAAACTCGATCACGGCTACATCGTTGCATCGGAGAGCGTTGCGATCGATGCGCTGGACGGCACGTTCGTCAGAGACGTGCGTCCCGGTGAACTCGTCCGGATCGATGAGTCCGGGCTCACCTCCACTCAGATCGCGACCGCAAACCGGAGGGCGCACTGCATCTTCGAGTACATCTACTTTGCCCGCGCCGACTCGGTCATGGACGGGACGTTGGTTTACGACGTGCGGCGCCGGATCGGGCAGAAACTCTACGATGCGAACCGCACCGAGGCGGACACGGTCTGCCCGGTCCCCGACTCGGGGATTGCATACGCCGCGGGCTATGCCGAACGGTCCGGGATTCCGTTCGTCGAGGGGCTGATGAAGAACCGTTACATGGGCCGGACGTTTATCATGCCGACCCAGCAGCAACGGGAGCGGGCGGTTCGGATCAAGCTCAACACCGTTCGGGGGAACCTGAAGGACAAACGGGTGATCCTCGTCGACGACAGCATCGTCCGGGGGACAACCTCCCGCCGGATTGTGAACATGATCCGGGATGCGGGGGCAAAGGAGATTCATCTCCGGGTCGGTTCTCCGCCGATCATCGCTCCCTGCTACCTCGGGGTGGATATGCCCACCCGCACGGAACTGATTGCGAGCGGCAAGGAGGTCGAGGCAGTGCGCAAAAGCGTCGGCGCGACCTCGCTCACCTACATCCCGATCGAGGACCTGGTGGAGGCGATCGGGTGCGGGGAGCAGAACCTCTGCACCGGGTGCCTGACCGGGTGTTACCCGGTGGAGATCAACGGGGAGAAGAGTTGTCACTGCGCCGTGGACTACGTGGCAGGCACCCACCAGTCCGATCTCTCGACCTTCAGGGCCGGGAAGGAACAGACATAACACCCTTTTTTTGTCAGGTTTCTGGTCCGGTATTACGGTTCCCATGCGGGGTGAAGTGCATCCCGGGTCGGTGATCTTCGCCCCGCACGGTGTACTTCACATCTACCGCATGCACCCGCGCGCCTGGCCCTGTACTCTTTTCTGACTTCCTGGACGCGAGCGCGCCGATTCGCGGGCGAAACGGCTCTCGGGGAGAAGGACCTGTGCAGAACGCTTCCGGAAGGGGAGAGCGGGCACGATATACGAAAATCACACAAAATCACTGAAGAACGGAACATAGCGAGGGATGGATTTGAACCATCGGTCTACGGGTTATGAGCCCGCCGG
>DAOSER010000035.1:0-16711 GCA_035363235.1 Methanoculleus sp. | reverse complement strand
CAGGTCTGGACCGGCATACCGCTCTGGTACCTGGTGGCCGTCGTCGACGACATGGAGGACGGCGACCACTGGACATTGAACGATACGCGGGCGGACGCCGGGTACACCGTGCGGGTGAGCGCGAGCGACGGGTTTAACGCCACGTTCAGCAGCGCCGATATCGCCCGGAACGACACGTACCTCGTCGCAGACAAAATGAATGCAGCACCGCTTTCCGTGGATAACGGTGCGCCGCTGAAACTCGTCGGTTCATCCCTCACATCCGGGAAACAGCGGATCGGCAGCATCGCGTCGATCACCCTCGAAGGGTTGCCTGACGAAAGCACCGATTCAGAGTGGACGCTTGCTCTCGAGGGGCCGCAGGTTACGGACCTCCTCACGAAGGAAGAGTTCGAGGCATGCGGCTACCACACGAAGGAGTACAACGACGGGGTCAGCACCTGGACCGGTGTTTCGTTAAAGGTCCTCTGCGGCTGGGTTGACGACGATGTCATGCACGGCTCCGGAGCCTTCAACGCCGCCCTCGCCCAGGCAGGCTACACGGTGATCGTCTCTTCCGGTGGGGAGACCCCCTACAGTAAGGAGTTCACCAGTCAGGAGATCGTGGCGAGTCCGCTCGACTATATCGTCGCGAGCAAGGTCAACGGCACGGCGATCACCGGAGACGCCTACCCGCTCCGCCTCGTCGGCGAGGGGGCAGTCGGGAGCAAGAGTGTCGGGAACGTCCAGAGGATTCAACTCGTCGACTTCCAGGAGCCGACGGAAGCCCCGTCCATCCGCATCGTCCGGTACGCCTCCGACGGCGTGACCGTCGTGAACGAGACGACGAAGACCATCGAGTGGATGGAAGAGAACCTGGATGTTTACGGTACTCCGGACGGTGCCCAGCTCAGGTTCCAGGGCCCCACCTTCGATCCGAACGACCTCTGGAACCCGGCGGAGGACATCAACCCCGGTAAAGTCGACGAAGTCGTGAAAGGGACTGCAATCAAGGACCTCTGCGACCTGGTTGGCGGAGTCCCCGAAGGGGGCGAGATTGAACTCGTCGCATCCGACGGCTACGAGGCGAAACTCAACTACACCAACCTCTATGCACCGCTCGACCGGCAGGGTGAGGCTATCGTCGTCTGGTGGACAGAGCGGCAGGGCTACGTGCCCGCCTACGGTGACGGTCCGCGCCTCTTCTTCAACACTCCAGACGGCATCTTCGGCGCCGACGACATGCGGACGTGCCTCGCAGAGGAGTACTGGCACTACTACTGGGCCGACGACATCCAGTATCCCTCTGCAGCCGGCGTATCCAACAAAAACATCGCGACCATCGAGATCCATCCGGGCGCGCGAGAGGACTGGAACCTCGTCCTGACGGGCGCCATCACCGACACCGTCAGCCGGTCTTATTTCGAGTCGGGCAAGGCCTGCGCCATGGGCATGCACAGCGCAACCTGGACCGATGGCGACGATATGGTCTGGTCGGGAATGCCGCTCTGGCTCCTTTGCGGCTGGGTCGACGACGATAACAAGCACAGTGCGGGGACTGATCCCTTCCGTGACGACCTCGCGGACGCAGGCTACAACGTGACCGTCATCGACTACGGCCCGGACGGCATCAAAGGCACGGACGACGACTTCTCCACCACCTTCAACAGTTCGTTTGTTGCACGGAACAACGACATCATCGTCGCCGACGAGATCAACGGCACGCCGCTCCCCACCGACGGTGAAAAACCGCCCTGGCCGCTGAAACTCGTCGGCACCGCGCTGACGTCCAACAAGCAGAAGGTCGGGAGCATCGACGAGATCGCGCTGACCGGGCTGCCGGTCATAGCCGACGCGACGATCCCCCTCAAAGAGGGCTGGAACTTTGTCTCGGTACCGAAAATGCTCTCTGCAGGCGGTGACACTGCTGCAATCTTTGCCAGCGTCGACCGGGAGCAGCACAGCATCTGGCGGTATGATGCCGCACTGAAGTACTGGCAGAATGTAACAGAGACCGACCCGATCCTCCCGCTCGAGGGCTACTGGATCTACTCGGCCGGGGGTGCAGAGGTCCCGCTTCACTTCGACACCGACGCGATCAGGACCCCACCGGCAAAGGTGCTCTCCCGGGGCTGGAACGCTATCGGATTCAGCGACACCGAACCCGCCACGACCCGAGATACTCTCCTCTCGCTCGGGGATGCGTGGACGCAGGTGATCGGGTATAATGCCAGCACCCAGCAGTATGAGACTTCCATCATACGGAGCGGATCGGGAAGCCATGCCGATACGCAGGAGATGCTGCCGATGAAGGGCTACTGGATTTACCTGCGCGGTGAGAGCGAACTCGCCGCAATCGGAGCGTGACGGGGCAGATCCATGGATATCAGACATATCATATCCCTCCTCATCCTCCTTTCTCTCGCCGGCACGGCAGCAGCCCTGCCGGTGCTGCCCGATGAGTTCGGCGGCAGCGTCACGCTCGATGGTAAACCCGCACCCGCAGGAACGGTCATCATCGCCAAAATCGACTGGAACGAACGGGGATCTACAGTCACCACAGAGACCGGAGAGTATGGACCCCTGGACACCCCGGGTGTCCTCAGAGTGAGGGCGACCGAGGATGATCTCCGGCGTTCGGCCGCACCGGTCGTAACGTTCTGGGTGAACGGCCACAAGGCCGACCAGGAAGTTGCACTTGTTGGAGGAGCAGCCAGCAGGCTCGACCTCTCGGCCAGCACCGGGGGGGCCGGCGACGACGTGCCGGTAGCATCAGGCACGTACCCGTTCCAGATCGAGGGCGTGACTGCCACGGACGTCGACGGAGAGCAGCGGCTGGCCATCGATAACAGGACCTTCCTGGGCGGTATCACCACCAATGACACCGCCATCATCCTGAACGGCACGGACGGGTGGGACGAAGTGGTCATCTTCACCCGGGACAGGCCAGCCGGAGAACTGCAGGTCACCGGCACCGTCGAGAGCGTCTGTGCCCGGAGCAGCCGACAGCCCACGACGGGATCGGCCTGGGCTCAGATCGACCTTGAGATGGACCGGTATCCCGGTTCCACTGCCCGGCTCGACACAACGATCTTCCAGAATCCCGACGCTGACGAGCAGGAAGCGTTCGAGACTGTCACCTACCAGTTGACGGGCAAGGGCATCAACGATATTGCGTATGTCCTGAACGTTCAGAAGACCGGCGTCGCAAACAAAGGAGACGGCGGCATCATCACGGCGGCCACCATCAGGATGGCGGCCAGCCCGGAGTGGGTTGAGAGTATGGGGGGAACGGGCAACGTCGTGATCCTGCGGCGGACTGACACCGGCGTAACGACCGGGCTGAACACACGCCACGTCGACTTCGATGCTGCCGGGAACTACATTTTTGAGGCTGTATCGCCCGGTGGCCTTTCGGTATTTGCACTGGTGGCTAAGAAGGCAGACCCCACTGGAGGCGACGACAACCCGGGAGACGACGACAATCCGGGAGGCGATGACAATACAGGAGATGACGGACCCGAGACCGGTTCCGGCTCCGGATCTCCCAAAAACCCCGGATCCGAGATGACCTATGACCCCAAAGCACCCGGCACCCCCAGGGTGTTTGACGGGCGTGCACCCCTTACCACTTCCGCGGCCGGCATGGTGCTTGAGCCGGTGACAGTCAGAACCGACGATAAAGTCGGCGCTGTAACGATACTGGAGGGCACCATTGCCCGTGATAGCGAAGGCAACGCACTTACTGAAGTAACCTGCACAAAGGTTGCTCCGGCTGAAGTCCCCCCGGCGCCGCCGGGAGCGAACGTCGCTATCGCGCTCAGATGTGGGCCTGCGGGAGCCACCTTCGACCCGCCGGCATCCCTCACCTTTACCCTATCCACGGAAGAGTGGGCAAAGATCGATGACGGCGCGAAACCCTCGGTGATGTGGTACAACCCCGAGAACGGAGAGTGGCAGGAGATCGCCGCTACAGTGGACTCCGTCACGCGAACGGTCACCGCAGAGGTAGAGCACTTCAGCATCTACGCTCTGGTATGGACTGTCCAGGATACAGTAGCAGCAGGTGCAGAGGGTCCCGTGGGCCCGGACCAGGGATCCAGCCCTGCGCTCCCGGCCTGGGCGCTGGCCCTCATTGTCGTGCTGGCCGTCGCACTGGCAGCATCCCTCCTCATCAGGAGGAAGTAACCCTTTTTTTGATTGTCAGGGAGCAACGCATGGTAGTTACGCACCGGCGGGGAACAGCCCCGCACCTGATCATCCTCATGCTCTGCATCCTCCTGGCCCTGCCAGCCCCGGCCGCGGCATCCCCGACGACCGAAGTGCATGTTGTAAAGCTTGCAGCTGATGGCATTACGACCCTGAACGAGACAACGGTCGATTACCGCTGGCTCGAGGCAAACCTCCCGGTCCAGGGGGACGGCAGGACTCATTACTACCACCAGGGGCCGGTCTTTGCAGGGGATCCCTGGAACCCCGAAGAAAACGTCAACGTCGAAGAGAAGGATATGGGCGCGGTGAAGGGGACGGATCTTGCCGATATCTGCGATCTCGTCGGCGGGATGGGGGAGGAGGATACCGTCAAGATCAGAGCCAGTGACGGAATGTCGAGAGAGTTTCCCTACAGGAACGTCTACGAGCCCGAACCCCGGCAGGGGCCGATAATCGTCACCTGGTATAAGGCCGACGAGGGATACGTCCCTGATTACCGCTCCGGCATGCGCCTCGTCTTCTTTGCGGATACATCGAACCAGAACGGCACCCACGCTTTCGGCGTCTGGGACATGCATGAGTGCTTTGAACCCGAATACTGGTACTTCTTCCAGCCCGGAACTCCAACCACCACAGGTCTTTCAGTACAGTGGATCAGTGACGTCATAATCTACAGCGACGAGGAGCCCACCGGGAGCATCCAGGTAACCTCGACACCCTTCGGGGCCGCGGTCTTCCTCGACGGCGAAGGGACCGGCGATGTGACCCCCTGCACCCTCTCCGGCATCGAGACCGGGAGCCATTCGATCGGGGTCGAGATGGAGGGGTTCGTCCAGCCGGATGAGAAGTGGGTCAATGTCGTGGCGAATACGATCGCGGAGGTCGAGTTCAACCTCACCCCCGAGACCGGAAGCATCGTCGTCTCCTCGGTCCCGACGAACGCGAGCATCGTCCTCGACGGGAATGCGACAGGGCTCTTCTCCGATACAACCCTGGAAGAAGTCCCCATCGGGGAGCATACGATCACACTCCTTATGCCCGGATACCAGAACGCCACCCGGACCGTCGTCGTCGAGGAGGAGGAGTGCAGTATCCTCGATGTGGTGCTCTTCCCCAAAAATACTACACCAGCCGATTCCACCTCCAGGAACGGGAGCATCGCTATCTCATCGGTGCCGGCGAACGCGAGCATCTTTCTTGACGGGAACATTGCAGGGGCCCGGACCAACACAACGCTCGATGCGGTTGCCATCGGCGAACATACGGTCGAACTCAGGTTACCGGGATACCTGAACGCCACCCGGACCGTCGTCGTCGAGGAGGGGGAGTGCAGTATCCTCGAGGCGGCCCTCTCCCCTGCAGGCAATGAGACCGGAGTGAACATCTCCACAGGCCAGAACGAGACCGCAACCGGGCACACGGTTCCCGCGCCGAAGAACCCCCTTGAGGCATTCATCGCGGCCGTCCTCGGTACCCTGAGCGCGGTATTCCCCTTCTTCGGATCAGAAGACCTGCCGCCCGCACCGGGGCCGGAGAGCACTCCCGCCCCCGGTGCAGATACCGTAACTCCCATGCCGACCGGCACCCCTGCGCCCCCTGCACCGGCGCCGGATGACACCCTGAGTGTGAAGAGCCACTCAGGCGGCCTGTACATCGAGTCCTACCCACCGGGTATGACGATCGTCGTCGACAACAAAAAGCTGGTGTGGCAGACACCGCACGCCGTTTACGGCCTCCGCGAAGGCCTGCACAGCATCAGGGTCGAAAAGACCGAATCAGATCAGAGCGGCGAAGATTCCGGCCTCCAGTTCGAGACCGTTCAAACCTGGGTCTACCCGGACGCGATCACCCCGGTCCATCTCGACGGCGTGATGCCCTCGTATAAAAAGACGATCCGTATCGATTCGGAAGCCTGCCGTGGTGAGAAGTTCACGATGAACGGGTACTTCCCCGCCGCAACCATCCCGGACGATGCGGAGATCGAGGGGGCAAAATCCTGGGTTACGGTCTTCCGGGACGGAGCCTATCACTCATACGCAATCCCATACAGTATCGGAGCAGGTAATACATTCTGGATCGAACCCGGGGATACCGACACAGTTCCTATCAGTATCAACTCGAACCCCGAAGACGCCGCGGTCTTCATCGACGGGTTCCCCACCGGGAAATGTACTCCGTGTCGGGTGGAAGGCCTCTCCCCCGGCCAGCACCGTATCCTTGTATCAAAACCCGGGCATATCCCTGCCGCGGATGTGATCACGATACCGGAGGGGGCTAAAACTGGCGGCGCCGTCACCTGCACGCTCCGTGAGTATATCGACGGGGATCTCCTTGTCGAAAGCACGATCCCGGACGCTAGGATCTACCTCTATGGGCGATACACCGGGGAGAAGACGCCGCATACCTTCACCGGGATGAGTATCGGAACCTATGACGAGGTCAAAGCCGTCTCGGAGAACGGCTCTGCATCGGTTAAAGACGTGCTGGTGAAGCCGGGGGAGACGACCCGGTGCCAGGTAATCTTGAAGGAGGATACACTGTGAGCCGGTGCCGGAACGCCCATGTGGCGATGGCGGCTGCCGTGCTGCTCGCGCTCCTCCTCACCCCGGCCGCATCGGCCGGCATAGTCTGGGGGCCGTATGTCACGAACACCAGCGAGCACTCAGCGGTGGTCACCTGGAAGACAGACCCCCCCACGACGGGCTGGATCGAGTACACTCCAGAAGGCGGCGAGACATACCGCATACCCTCCCCTGAGAGGGAAGGCGTGTGCCATGCGCTGCTTGCAGACCTCACGCCGGCGACCACCTACCGCTACCGGGTCGGTGCCGGGAACGAAACAACGGGGGACTGCAGGTTCCGGACATTCGGGGACGATGCGTTCACCTGCATCATATACGGCGACACCCGGGGGCAGAAGCCCTTCTTCACCCAGAGTGAGCGGCACGGCCTGGTGGCGGAGAGGATAGCCGCGGAAGAAGATATCCTCTTTGTCATCCACACCGGTGACTTCGTATGCGAGGAAGGGGAGTGGGACGAGTTCTTCGCCATAGCAGGTCCTGTGCTCCGGAACACCACCCTGGTGCCGGTGCCGGGCAACCACGACGGCTCCGTGGAAGCGTTCTCGTCCATCTTTGCTCTGCCAGCCTACTACTCTTTTGACGCCGGCAGCCTCCATGTGACCGTCCTTGACAGCAACGACCGGGCGTGGGCGGATATGGGGATCCAGACCGCATGGCTGGAGGACGACCTCGCGTCCCCCCTGCCGCGGAAGATCGTGGCCTTCCACCACCCGCCGTTCAGCTCCGACCGGCAGCATCCCGGGGGAGACCGGGCAATCCGGGACGAGTGGTGTGGCATCCTGTCTGAAAACAGCGTCGACGCAGTCGTTAGCGCGCACACCCACGCCTACGAGCGGTACCGGGCGGACGGAACGGAGTATCTCGTCGTCGGGTGCGGCGGCGCACCGTTCTACGCGCTCACGGAAGAGAAGACCGGCGGATACCAGACGGGGTGTGAGCGGACCCTCGGCTATCTCCGGGCCACCGTGAGCCCGGAATCGGTTGTTATGGAAATGGTGCCGGTTGCAGAGATCACAGAGGACGGTGAGGTGACGATGTACCAGGCAGGGGACGCTACTGACACCGTCCGCCTTCCGGCGCCCGAATCCGGCGAGTGGTGGAACTTGCTGACATCCCTCCCCGGTAAACCTGAATTATCGGAATTATGGAGATGATAGTTATGCATCCAAACGTGACACGAATCCTGTTTGCGCTCCTCTGCGTGAGCATGCTGGCATGTGCCGCCTCGGCGGCACCGACAACCGAACTGTGCGTTGTAAAGATTGCAGCAGACGGAGAGACGATCCTTGAGGAGACGACAATCGATTACCGCTGGATGGAAGCAAACCTCCCGGTTCTCGGGGATGGGGTGACTCACTACTACCACCAGGGACCGGTCTTTGAGGGGGACAAATGGGATCCCAACGAAACAACGAACTTCAAGGATAGAGGAGCCGTAAAAGGGACGGATATCCGTGACCTCGCTGAACTGGTCGGCGGTGCCGAACCCGGGGACGAGATCATGATCCGGGCGGCCGACGGCTACCACGTCGAGTTTGCCTACCAGAACGTCTACGAGCCCGATCCCCACCAGGGTCCCATGGGAATCTGCTGGTACAACGGTGCCGAGACGGGGGCAGGCGAGCGGCAGGGATGCGGCTACGTCCCCGACTACTACACCGGAATGCGCCTCGTCTTCTTCGCCGACGACTCGACCAACGCGGAAGGCCTCCACGTCTACGGGAACCGGGACATGCACGAGACGCTCCCGGAGTCGGCCCAGCACTTCTACGACCTCTACCCTTCCACCGGCGGCCTCACGGTGAAGTGGATCGATGAAGTCCGGGTCTACACCGGCGGATACCACGGAGATCGGGGGGCCCTCGCAGGATCCCTTGACGGTTCGGGAACAGGGGCGACAACTGCTCCGGTAGAGTCTCCATTCTCGCTCGTGGCAACGCTTGTCGCGGCCCTCGGAGCGACGGCGCTCCGTGCCCGGAGAGGAGCATGATCCCGGTACACCGGCTCTGCTCGACCCTTTTTGCCGTGATGCTGCTCAGCGCCGTAGCCCTCGCATGTGGATGCCTTGGCACGGCAGAAGGCGCCGACGCTCCGGACTGGAACCTGACGCTTGCAGGAGATCAGGAGACCGTGCTCACATTCGCCGAGATCAGGGCGCTGCCTGCCGTCGAGGGCTACGGCTACTCAGTCTCGACGGTCGGGATCAAGTACGGCCCCAACCGCTACCGCGGCGTACTGCTCGCCGAACTCGTCGAGATGGCGGGCGGGGTCAGCGCAGACGACCTGATCTACGTCTCTGCGGAGGATGGCTACCTCTGGGTCTTCGATACGGCTCAATTACAAGGAGAGGAGTTCTTCACCTTTGATGAGAATCTCCGGGAGATTCCCGCACCGCCGCTCAATGTGATTCTGGCTTATGACCAGGATGGAGAACTTCTAACATATGAAGATGGCGGGCCGCTACGCCTTGTCGTCATCGCCGAGACTCCAGACGTCATCACCGAAGGTAGCTCCTGGGTGAAGTGGGTCGACAGAATAGAGGTCCATAGAAGATGATCCGGCCGGCAGTGACGCTCGCGCTCATCGCCCTCGCCGTACTGGCAGCGGCCGCAGGCTGTACTGATACCGAGCCGGAGCGCACCGTCCTCACGGTGATCCCGGCCGGGAGTCTTCTTCATCCGCTCGAGGAGATAGAGGCCGCATTCGAGAATCAGCACCCGGATATCGATGTTCGGATCGAGGGGCATGGAAGCATTCAGGCAATTCGGCAGGTGACGGATCTTGGGCGGGGGATCGATGTCGTCGCGGTCGCGGACGCCTCGCTGATCCCGGACATGATGTACATCCCGATGAGCGAAGGGAGCGAGAATTATACCGACTGGTACGTTCCCTTCGCCAGAAATGAGATCGTGATCGCCTACACCGACCGGAGCACCGGGGCAGAGGAGATAACAGTGGAGAACTGGTATCGGGTTCTGGCCCGCCCTGACGTGCAGGTGGGGTTCTCAAACCCCATGCTCGATGCCTGCGGATACCGCGCGCTCATGGTTACGGCGCTTGCCGAGGAGTATTACGGTGAGCCCGATCTCTTTGAAGCCATCATCGGGAACTCTTTCGACCCGCCGCTTACACCCACCCGCGCAGGCGGGGTGGCGACGATCACCCTGCCGGAGCGAATGAGGCCCGCAGACGCGAAGGTTGCTATCCGGGACGGGAGCATCTACCTCCTCTCGCTCCTCGATGCCGGAGGGATCGACTACGCCTTCGAGTACCGGAGCGTCGCCGAAGAGCATGGGCTCCGGTGGATCGACCTCCCTCCCGGGATTAATCTCGGTTCTGCAGAGCACGCCGACGATTACCAGAAGGTGCACGTGACCCTTGGATTCCAGCGATTCCGGTCTATCGGGAGCGAGCGGACAGGACAGCCGGTCGTCTATGCCGTCACCATCCCCTGCAACGCACCCTATCCGGACGAAGCGCGAATCTTTGTGGAGTTCATGCTGGCCGCATTCCATGAGAAGCGAGCCGGATGGCCCACTCCAATAGAGTAAAAACCAGATGCTGCCATGGCGTACCATGCCAACCTTTGACAAACCTTTTTTGGTACCGGCTGCTCATATAAAGGTAGAGCAGCCCGGCGGCGTGGCTTCAGCAGGCTGTCGAACGGTCGCCGGGAGTATCGCAACCGGATAACGGATGCCGGGAAGTATGCGGCCGGGGAGACCATCTCCGGCCGCCGAAACACGATGGGGTATCATGTTCTGGAATAGAGCAATGGAGACGATCCAGCCGAATGAACTCGCGGATCTTCAACTGAAGCGGCTGAAGTGGTCGCTGCATCAGGCACAGAGAGTAGGGCTATACCAGAGGAAACTGAAAGAAGCGGGCGTCTCGCCGGACGATGTCAGGACACTCGACGATATTGAGAAACTCCCCTTTACTCACAAAAGGGAACTCCAGGCCGAATACCCGTTCGGCCTCTTTGCAACCCCCTTAAAAGAGATCGTCCGGATCCACACCACCTCCGGCACGACGGGCAAGCCGACCGTCGTCGGCTACACCCGGCAGGATCTGGACAACTGGTCGGAGCTGATCGCGCGGAACATGACGATGATCGGCCTTGGCGAGGACGACGTCTTTCAGAACGCAGTTAACTATGGCTTATTCACTGGAGGGCTCGGGTTCCACTACGGTGCCGAGAAGATCGGGGCGACCGTGATCCCGAGCGCGACCGGGAACACCCGCCGCCAGATTGAGATGATCGAGGACTTCGGGGTGACCGCTATCCACTGCACGCCGAGCTACG
Organism: Methanoculleus sp.; assembly: GCA_035363235.1. Taxonomy (GTDB): domain Archaea; phylum Halobacteriota; class Methanomicrobia; order Methanomicrobiales; family Methanoculleaceae; genus Methanoculleus. Next base: position 5,632 of record DAOSER010000035.1, on the reverse strand, counting down.
CCCTCCATATCGCCGAAGTGGCTGAGTCGATGGGAAAGACGCTGGATTCCCTGAAGACCGGGATTTTCGGAGCCGAACCCTGGTCGGAGAGCATGCGCACGGAACTCGAACGGCGTCTCGGCGTGAAGGCTTACGACAGCTACGGGCTCTCGGAGATGTACGGCCCCGGGGTGGCGTTCGAGTGCCCGGAGAGGGATGGGCTCCACATCTGGCACGACAATTACCTTGTGGAGATCATCGACCCGGAGACAGGAGAGAGGCTCGCACCCGGAGAGCGGGGCGAACTCGTCATCACGCCGCTCGTCAAGGAGGCCCTGCCGCTCCTCCGCTACCGTACCGGCGACGTGACCCGGCTGATGGATGACGGGTGCGCCTGCGGGCGCGGACAGAAGATCGAGAGAATTACGGGCCGGAGCGATGATATGATGGTCATCCGCGGGATCAATGTCTTCCCTTCCCAGATCGAGCATGTGCTCCGCGCCCTTCCGGAGGTCGGGGAGCAGTTTATCGTATATATCGATCGCGTCAAACATCTTGATGAGATGACGATTGAGGTGGAGATGAGTAAAGCAGGGTTTTCCGGAGAACTGCAGGACCTCGCCCGCATGCAGAAGAAGATCACCGGCGAGCTTCACAATACGCTCGGTCTTCGGACCGCGGTGAAACTGGTGGAGCCGGGAACGCTCCCCCGGTTCGAGGGGAAGGCAAAACGCGTCATTGATCGGCGGGGGGCGATCTGATGGCGCCCTGGAACCCGCGCATGGAGGAGATACCGCTCGATGAGTTGCGGCGGCTCCAGTTCAAGCTCGTAAAATCCCTGATATACCGGCTCTACAGCTTCAACGACTTCTACCGGCGCCGGATGAAAGACCAGGAGGTTCACCCCGACGACATCAGGACGCTTGAAGATGTCGCGAAACTTCCGTTCATGTACAAGAGCGACCTGCGGGACGGCTACCCGGACAGGATCTTCACTGCAGAACAGAACGAACTGGTCAGGTACCACGTCTCCTCCGGGACGACGGGAAAACCAACGGTCGTCGGGTACACGGAGCGCGATATCGAGAACTGGAGCGAGTCTCTGGCACGGGGGTTCGCCTCCTGCGGCCTCGGTCGGGGAGATGTCATGCAGGTGAGCTACGGCTACGGCCTCTTCACCGGCGGCCTCGGTGCCCACTACGGCGCCGAGCGTGTCGGCGCGACCGTCCTTCCGACAAGCGTCGGGAACACCGAGCGGCAGATCGAGCTCATGCAGGACCTCCACGTCACCGCCATCGCCTGCACCCCTTCCTACCTCCTCCACATGGGCGAGGTGGCGGAGAAGATGGGCGTCTCGATCAAGAACGACACCGACCTGCGCATGGGCTTTCTCGGCGCCGAACCCTGGTCGGAGCAGATGCGGACCCGGATCGAGGACTGGCTCGGGATCCGCGCCTACGACATCTACGGGACAAGCGAACTCTCCGGGCCGATGTTCACCGAATGCACCGAGCAGCAGGGCATCCACATCTGGGGAGACCTTGCGCTCGTGGAGATCGTGGACCCCGCGACCGGCGAGGTGCTCCAGCCCGGCGAACAGGGCGAGCTGACCGTTACCATGCTGCAGAAAGAGGCTCTTCCCATGGTCAGGTACCGGATCGGCGACCTCACTGTCGTAGAGGAGGGGGCCTGCGCCTGCGGCCGGACCCATCCGCGCATCGGGCGTATCCGGGGACGGGTGGACGATATGCTGATTATCCGGGGCATCAACGTCTTCCCATCGCAAGTGGAGCACGCGCTGCTCGAGATCCCACAGGTCGGCAGGCACTTCCAGATTGTCGTCGACCGCAAGGGTGCGCTCGACTCCATGCTCGTGCGGGTTGAGGTGAGCGAAGAGGCGTTCTCCGATAAGATCACCGATCTGATGGTGATCAAGAGGGCGGTGGAGCATCGCCTGCGGGGCTCGCTGAACGTGAGCGTGGATGTCGAACTGGTCGAACCGGGAACTCTTCCACGGTTTGAGGGTAAGTCTAAGAAGGTTGTTGACAGGAGGTCACTATGATGGAGAAATCATATATTGTCAAACAGATCTCGATCTTTTCGGAGAACCGCCCGGGGCGCCTCGCAGCGATCGCCGGTGCGCTACGGGATGCGGGGATCAATATATTTGCATTCAGCATCGCTGAGGCGGACGGGTTCGGGGTCGTCCGGGCACTCGTCGACCGGCCGGACGACGCCTATCGGACGTTGACCAATCTCGGGTTCCGCGTCTCGTTCACCGATGTCATCGGCGTGAAGATGCGCGACGAGCCCGGTGGCCTCTCGGATATCGCATCGATCCTCGGGGACGCCGGGATCAACATCGAGTACGCCTACGCCTACTCAGGCAAGGACGGAGCGGTCCTGATCCTGCGTGTGGATCAGGTCGAAGATGCCATCCGGCAGATCCTCGCCCGCGGCGGGGAACTCCTCAAGGCATCCCTCTCCCGGTAACCCGGATCACACAGGGGCCCGGGGCGCTCCCGGGCTCTCGGCCTCGTCCTTGCGGAACATGTGAACCCTCCCCGTGACGCGCCGGATCGGGAGGACGAACGCAAGGCCCATTCCCGGCCGGTCCAGTTCTGCAGCGGCGACGATCGCATCGAGCACCGCATCCGTCCGGGCGGCGGCGACGACCGTTAGAATGATCTCTTTCTCGGGTTCGATGGCGATCCCGAGAAGGTTCTTTACCTCATGGATCCCGGTCCCGCGGCCAAGAAGGATGGTCCCTCCCTCGGCACCGGCACCGCGGGCCGCCGCGAGCACCGGCTCGGACCAGCCCCGTTTTACAATCGTGACGATCAATTCGTTATCGTAATCGTTACTCATGCCTCTTCACCTCGTGTTCTCCGGTAGAGGATGCCAAGCACCAGCACCGAGAGGATGGGAGCAAGCGCTATCAGCGCGATCAGCCCGAACCCGTCGGTGACGGGGTTACGGCCCTCGATCCCCGCCGCAACCCCGACGGCAAGGGAGAGGAGGAAGGTGACCGCCATCGGGCCGGTGGCGACACCTCCGGAATCAAACGCAATCCCGACAAAATCCCGATCGGTGAAGAAGAGAAGGACGATGACGAGGAGATAGCCGGGAATGATGATGTAGAGCAGTGGGATGCCATAGACGAGACGGGCCATCCCGAGCGCTACGGAGATCGCAACCGCAATGGAGAGGGTGTAGACGATCAGGGATTCCTTGATGTAGCCGCTCGAAGATTCTGCGACCTGATAGCCGAGAACCCGAACCGCGGGCTCCGCGTAGGTGGTAAGAAACCCCAGGAGAAATCCGAACGGGATGAGCAGCCACAGGTGGCCGTATGCGGTGACAGCCTCGCCGATCGCCCGGCCGGCCGGGAGAAACGCAACGTTGACGCCCTGGAGGAAGAGAGCCATGCCAAGGGCTGCGACCAGGATGCCCCGCACGAGGTTTATGACGTAGACCCGCGGAAGTTTCAGGAAGAGCACCTGAAAGACCCCAAAGAAGATGAGCAGGGGAAGAAGCGCCTGCGCAACCTCAAGAAATACCTGGTTTATTCCCTCAAAGAGCGGCGCCACGATCATGGATAGATCACCCCCACCAGCATGACGCCGATGACCGGGCCGAGTGCGGCAAGCCCGACCAGCCCAAAGCCGTCCGTGAGGGGGGAACGCCCGGCGAGAACCGAACTGACGCCGGTCCCGAGCGCCAGAATGACCGGGATCACCAGGAGTCCGGTTGTCACGCCGCCTGCATCAACCGCGACGGCGAGGAGATCCGGCGGTGTGAACGGCGCAAGGAGAAGGACGATACCATAACCGGCGGCAAAGAGGTAAGCAAGGGGGAACCCGTAGATGATGCGGAGGACACCAACGGTGACGATGAAGCCGACGCTGGCCGCGATCACGAGGATCAGGGAACCGGACGGGATGCCGCCTCCCGAGGCAGTGTCGAGCATGCCTGCAAGGATGCGGATATTCGGCTCCGCGATGATCGTCAGGAGGCCGAAAAAGAACGTTCCTGCAATGACCAGTGCGAGTGAACCCCGGGCAGGAAGTTCGGACCCGATTGCGTCACCGATGGGGAGGAGGCCGCCCTTCACACCGGAGAGAAAGAGGGCAATGCCGAGAACAACCATGCCGCTCCCGAGCAGGAACAGGAGGAGATCAGACGGCGCCGCACGGAGCACCCCGACCTCGAGGATGACGATGATCAGGATGATGGGGAAGACTGCCCGGACGACTTCCAAGACCTCTTCCCTGATCTCCTGCAACATGCCGCCGCTCCTCCCCGGATAACCGTCCGGGTGTCGGATGATCTAAATGTGTCACGCTTTCAGATAAAGGCAGGGGCCGCCCCCGATCAGTGCCGTTTCTCCCATTTCAGAAGATCGGAGACCTCCGAGAGTGTCTTTCCACGCCGGATCTCCTCGCGGATCCGCTCCTCGGTCTTCCTGACCTCCATTGCCCTCCTTGCGACCTCATAGGCCCGCTCTCTGGGGACCACCACGACTCCACTCTCGTCGGCAACGATCCAGTCTCCCGGCCGCACTTCCTGGCCGCAGCAGACGATCTCGGAGTTGATCTCCCCGAGACCCTTCGGCTCCCCGGCGTTCGGGACGGTCGCCGTGGCGAAGACCGGAAATCCCATCTCCCGGATGTCGTCCACGTCCCGCACCGCTCCGTCGATAACGACGCCGGCAACCCCTCTGTTCTTTGCGGAGTGGGTGGCAAGTTCCCCCCAGGGCGAGACGTCCGTTCGTCCGTCATTGCTGATGACGAGGACATCTCCCGGTTCGGCGACGTCGATCGCTTCAACGGGTTTTGCCCAGTCTCCGGCAACGGTTCTGACGGTCACCGCCCGGCCGACCGCCTTTACTCTGCCGCAGATGGAGATGATACCCGCCATCGCGCCCTTCCGGTGCATGGAATCGGTGACGTTCGGCGCGGAGACCGCTTCAAGAAGGCGGCGGATAGCAGCTTCCGGACTCTCCTCTTCTCGCAGCCGGATCTCGGGCCGGTCGATGGCCTCCCGGAGCCGCCGCGCCGCCCCGGTCACGTCGGCGGCCTTGGCGATGTTCCCTCCCACGATGACGATCGAGGCGCCGGCGGCGACCGCCTCGGACGCGGTCTCTGCATCGAGCCCGCCCGCAACGGCGACGGGCGTGCCCACTTCCCCGGCAAGGCGGCGGAGGAGGTCGAGCGACGACCTGCCGATCATCTGCTGGTCGATGCCGACATGAGCATTGATGTAGTCGACGCCGAGCGCGGCAAGTTCCCGCGACCGGGAGATGGGGTCGGCGACGTTGATGAGGTCGGCCATGAGCCGGACGCCGTACTTGCGGGCGGAACGGACCGCCTCGGTGATCACGGCGTCGTCGGCGTCGGCGAGGATGCAGACAATACCGGCGCCGGACTTCGCCGCCATCTCCACCTCGACGGCGCCGGTGTCGGCGATCTTCATATCTGCGACGATCTCGTGGCCGGGGAAGCGCTCCCGGAGCGTCCGCACGGCCTGCATCCCCTCGCTCTTGATCAGGGGAGTTCCGGCCTCAATCCAGTCCGCACCACCACGAACCGCCTCATCTGCGATCTCTACCGCACGATCGAGCTCGAGGAGATCGAGCGCCACCTGGAGAGTA
>DAOSER010000034.1:0-16937 GCA_035363235.1 Methanoculleus sp. | reverse complement strand
CATAAACCTACTCAGAACCAAGGTCTTCGACAAGTCCAAATGGATGCAGCTCCCCCGTGACGTCGTCATCGGCCACGATGTCATCGAGCAGATTCCGGCTGTCTGCGAAGACCTTGCGCTTGGCGACTCTGTGCTCATCGTATCGGGTGGTCAAACAAGGGACATCGCCGGGAAGAAGGTCGAGGCGCTCCTTTCTGGCTCCTACGACATCGTGACGTTTGCGGCAAACGTTGGCGATCCCCTTGAGGCAATCCGGCAGGCCGAGGCGGCGGCGGCAGAGGCCGGGTTCGTCATCGGCGTCGGCGGCGGCCGGGTCATCGACACGGCGAAGATCGCCTCCTACAACACCGACCGCCATTTTATCAGCGTCCCGACCGCCGCATCGCACGACGGCATCGCTTCGTCGAGGGCCTCGGTCCCGACTGCCGAAGGGAACGTCTCGCTCGCCGCCGAACCGCCCGTCGCCGTCGTCGCCGATACCGCCATCATCGCATCGGCGCCTCACCGGCTGCTGGCGTCCGGGTGTGCGGATATCATCGCCAACTACACCGCGATCCTCGACTGGGAACTCTCCCACCGCCTCCGGGGCGAACCGCTCTCGGAGTATGCGCTGACGCTCTCCCGGATGACCGCCGAGATCCTCTTCAAGAACGCTGATCTCATCAAACCGCACTCCGAAGAGAGCGCCTGGATCGTGACGAAAGCGCTGGTCTCCTCAGGCGTCGCGATGAGCATCGCGGGGTCGTCCCGGCCCGGCAGCGGCGGCGAGCACAAGTTCTCCCATGCGCTCGAGCAGCTCGCACCGGGAAAGGGCCTCCACGGCGAGAAATGCGGTATCGGCGCCATCATCACGATGTACCTCCACGGCGGCGACTGGGAGGCAATCCGAAGTTCCTTACGAAAGATCGGCGCACCGACCACCCCCGCCGAGATCGGGGTCGACGACGAGACGGCGGTTGCGGCGCTGCTCGCCGCCCGAACGATCCGGCCGGAACGGTTCACCATACTGGATATGGGGCTGACACCCGAATCGGCACGGGATCTGGTGAAGATGCTCTACCGGGAGTGAGATGAGATGACAAAAGAGAAGACAAAGGTGACGCTGATCGGGGCCAGACTCGCAAAGCCCGGGCTTGATTTCGTCTACGAGGGCATCACGTGCACGGAGTGCGAGGGCTGCAAGGTGAGCAAGGTCTGCCACAACCTGCAGCAGGGGAAGCGGTATCGGGTCGCCACCGTCCGGGCAAACACCCGGCACGACTGCCCGGTCCACTACGAGGCGGCGGTCGCGGTCGATGTGGTGGAGGCCCCCCTCGTCGCGCTGATCGGCGCCGACATGGCGATCGCGAACTCGAAGATCAGCTACGAATTTTCCTGCCCGAGGAGCGAGTGCCGGAGTTACCGGCTCTGCCGCCCCGACGGCATCATCGAGGGTGAGAAGTACGTCGTCGGGGAGGTTCTCGGCAACGCTCCCGATGTCTGCGAGCGGGGCCGCCCCCTGAAACTGGTGGAACTTCGGCCGGCCTGAGGCTACGCCCGGCTCACCCGGACGAGCCGCCGGGCGAGGGCAAGGAGGTCCTCCCGGTCGCGGAGCGCGGCGAGCCACGATGGGGGGATCGCCTCGCACGAAAAGCGCGCCCCCGCGAGTCCGCCGACGATCGCGCCGACGGTATCGGCGTCGCCCCCGAGGTTGACCGCCGCGACCACCGCATCAAGGAAGGAGACGGCGTCCATGAAGATCCTGACGGCGCAGTGGGTGCAGAGGACGGCGTCGAGCGACGGCTCCGGCGGATACGCCCGGTAATCCTCGAGGAGCCCGCGCAGTTCCGGGTCCTCGCAGGCGGCAAGCGCCCGGTCGAAGGCCACGGGAACCTCCTCTCCCCGGCACATCCCGCTGACCATCCGGTTGACGAACGCCGAAGCCTCGCCGGCGGCAGGGTCGAAGTGGGTGACGCGGGACGCGGCGAGGCTCGCCTCACGCACCTCTTGTGGCGGGTAGAAGATGCCGACCGGGATACCGCGCATGACGCTCCCGTTGCTCCGGCTTCCTCCCCGTGCCTCGTGCGCCATCCTCGCGGCATCTGCAGGCCGGACGCCCTCCTCGACGAGATCGAGGACGGCGCGGGACGTCGGCCCGAAGAACTCCGGGTGGGCGTGATACACCCGAACCAGGCGGTGAGCGAAGTCATCCGGGTCGAACCCCCCGTACTTGATGAGGGTCTCTGCCAGGGCCGACGCCTGCAGGGTGTCGTCGGTGTACTGGCCGATAGCGACGTTATGGATTCCGCCTTCTGTCATCTCCGTTACGGCCAACGGGGGCGGCGGAAGGCCTTCCAGGGGCGCGCCCAGAGCATCGCCGATTGCAAGCCCGATGAACGCTCCGACCGCCCGCATCTTGTGCATATAAAAAGATCACCAACAAATTATATCTACCCGCGGACAGTAGTATTCTTCGAGGAAAGGTGATATTGTGCAAAAGGAAGAGCTGCTCCATTTACACATGCTGTTAGTCCACGTCAGAAAGTATTATGAAAGCACGACGGGGGAGGATGTCCCGACCGACCAGTACAACGCTCTCCACATCTCACCCGTCCATATCCATAAGAATAAGGTCACTCACAAGAAGGCTATTTTAACGCTCGGGGGCGAGATCATCCACCATATCCGGGCCAATCACAATCCTTACATCGAATACCACGCCGATTTTCAGTCCGAACGAATTGCAACCGAACACTAAACGATGAACAATACCGAAACTCTCCGGGAGATCATCTCCCGCATCCTTTCTACCGGATCCGGCCCTGCTGAGATCCAGAAGATCAAACTCGACGTATGCCGGGAGTACGGCGTCGATATGCCCAAGAACTCGGCCGTCCTCGCCGCAGCCACCCCCGAGGAGCGCGAGCGGCTCCGGCCGATCCTCCAGGTGAAACCCACGCGGACGATCTCCGGAGTCGCGCCCGTCGCGGTGATGACCTCGCCTCACCCCTGCCCCCACGGCAAATGCCTCCCCTGCCCCGGCGGGCCGGAGCACCCCTTTGCGTCCCCCCAGAGTTACACCGGAGAGGAACCCGCGGCTCTCCGGGCGAGAGAGCACGCGTTCGACCCCTATGAGCAGGTGCAGGCCCGGCTCGGGCAGTTCGAGGCGCTCGGCCACCACGTCGACAAGGCGGAACTGATCGTGATGGGCGGGACGATGACCGCCCGGCCGGTCGAATACCAGGAGTGGTTCGTCGGGGCCGCCGTGCAGGCGATGAACGACTACCCACGCGCCGGGATAGCGCAGGCTTTGCCGGATCTCGATGCTATCTTTGCCGCAAACGAATCCGCAAGGGTCCGGTGCGTCGCCGCCACCTTCGAGACGAGGCCGGACTGGTGCCGGGAGGAGCACATCAACCGGATGCTCTCGATGGGCGTGACCAAGGTGGAACTCGGCGTCCAGCACGTGGTCGACCGGATCCTCGACTACAACCGCCGCGGCCACTCGGTTGCGGACTCGGTCATGGCGAACTGCCTCCTGCGCGACGCCGGGCTGAAGGTCGGGTTCCACGTGATGCCGAACCTCCCGGCGGCGAGCATGGAGGACGACCGACGGATGTTTGAGGTTCTCTTCTCCGACGAGCGGTTCCGGCCGGACTTCCTGAAGATCTACCCGACCCTGGTGACGCCGGGCTCCGAGATCGAGGCACTCTGGGAGCGGGGGGAGTACCGGCCTTACTCCGAGGAGGAACTGATCGACCTTGTCGCCTACGCAAAGTCCCTCCTCCCGGAGTACGTCCGGCTCCAGCGGATCCAGCGCGACATCCCGGCAAAGCTGATCGTCGCGGGCTCGCGGCACAGCAACTTCCGGCAGCTTGCGGAGGCGCGGCTCCATGAGCTGGGGCTCCGTTGCCGGTGCATCCGCTGCCGTGAGGTGGGCAGATCGCCCGAACCCGCGGAAGTGGCAATCTCGACCCTGGTTTACCGAGCATGCGGCGGGGAGGAGCGGTTCATCCAGGCGGGCTCAGAGGACGCCCTCGTCGGGTTCGCCCGGCTCCGATTCCCGCACCGGCCATTCCGCGACGAACTCGCGGACGCCGCGCTCCTGCGCGAGCTCCATGTCTACGGGAGCGTGGTCCCGATCAGCACCCCGGCATCCGCCGACGAGTGGCAGCACCGCAGTTTCGGTAGCGTCCTCCTCTCCGCGGCCGAGGAGGAGGCACGCGACCACGGCTACCGCCGTCTCGCGGTGATGAGCGGTATCGGGGTGCGGCCCTACTACAGGAAACAGGGATATGAACGAGTGGGCCCATATATGATCAAGACGTTCCCATGAGACCCGCGACGCTCGAGTTTGTGAAGCAGAGGTTCACCGAGTACTACCAGAGGCAGAATCTCATCGTTCCGTCCTCTCTTGAGCAGCGCGAATGGGGGTTCGTCTTCTTCGATGCCGCGTCCGAGGTTCGGATGCGGCGGCATATGGCATTTGCCGATCCGCTGGAACTCGCGGCATACGTGAAAAACCTGGTGCCCGCCCACGTCTACTACTCGACGGCCTACTACCAGACGCCGTCGGCCCCGACGATGAACGATAAGCACTGGGCCGGTGCCGACCTTATCTTCGATCTCGATGCAGACCAGATCGTCCGCGGCCCCTACGCGATGATGCTTGCGCGGGTCAAGGAAGAAACCGAGAAACTGCTCGGGATGCTGACCGACGAACTCGGCTTTGCGAGAAGCCATATCCGGCTCGCCTTCTCAGGAGGGCGCGGCTACCACGTCCACGTCACCGACATCGCCGTCCGGGGATGGGGGAGCCAGGAGCGGCGTGAGATCGTCGACTACGTCTGCGGTATCGGGCTCGATCCGGGCGTGATGCTTGCTCCTGGGGTTGGCGAGACCGAGTCAGACCGAAGGTCTGACCGGGCGGGCGCCGAAGGTGCCCGCACCGGGTGGCGGCGGCGCTACGTGGAGGCCCTCCGGGCCCACCTCTCCTGGCTTGCGGGTCTCGATCCGGCGGAGGCGGCGGCCTACCTCGCGGGGCTTGACGGTATCGGCAAGCGGACGGCCGCAGAATTCTTCACAAATCTCGACGTTCTCTCCAGAAAAAGGCCGGATGACCTCCTGCAGAACCGGGTCATCCGGGCGATCGCGGCCGCACCCGATTTCGAGGAGAGGCTCCGGAACGCCGGGGCACGTGCGGACGAGCCGGTCACGACCGATATCAAGCGGCTGATCCGGACACCGGGGTCGCTCCATGGCGGGAGCGGCATGCGGGTGGTGCCGCTCGATATCCGCGACTTCGGGGACTTCGACCCGCTCGTGGACGCGGTGGTCTTCGGCGACCGGGATGTGCGCCTCGACGTGAAGGCAAACTTCACCACGTCCCTGCTCGGGAATACCTACACGCTCAAGGCAGGGGTCCAGCATGTCCCCGAGGCGCTCGCGGTCTTCCTCTGCTGCCGGGGCATGGCGGAGATCACGGGAGGTGCGTGATGACCACTGACCTGTTAGAGAAACTGCGACAGGTGCTGCTCGACATGCATCACTCCGGACGGCTCTCGTACATCGAGCCCGGCCTCTACGAGGGTGCCCGGGCATACGTCGAGAAGCTCAAGGCAGACTACTACGGGCTGAAAAATCCCCTTGAAAGTCGGACAGGGAGTCTGCTCATCGAGGAGATTGGGAGCGTCACCGAGACCGTGCAGGAGATCTTCTCGGTTCGGACACGGCAGATCCTCGATCTTGCGTTCCAGCAGATGGAAGGGCAATACTTCGATAAGGAAGAGGCCCGGAAGATGCTTCCGGCGGAGCGAGCGATGTATGAGCGGGTCATCGAAGCCATCGAGGAGTGCCGGGAGACACTCGTCCACGGGGAGGCATACCCGTTCAGCGCCGGCGGTGCAGCCGCCGTCGACCACATCGACCTGGCCGACGAGGCCCCGGAGCCGGAGATGCCGGCAGCCGCCGCCGCTTCCCGTCCAGTCCAATCTCCCTACGCCCTCGTGCATATCCTCTCCGATATGGAGTCGTTCATGGGAGTGGACGGCAGGACCTACGCATTGGAGCGGGGGGATATCGTCACCCTGCCGGAAAACAATGCAGACGTGCTCTGTGAGCACGACATAGCCTTAAATATTAGGCTTAACAAGTAATATAGGTACTCGTATCTATCGAATAGAGGCTACTATCATGAAAATGCCATCCAAATTCAAGACATACTGCCCATTCTGCAGAAACCATCAGACGCATGAAGTCGTGAAGGTAAAGAAGGGCAAAGTTCGCCACTTCAACTGGATCGACCGCCAGAAAGCGCGCAGGAGCACAGTGGGCAACATGGGCAAATTCAACAAAGTGCCCGGCGGCGACAAGCCGACGAAGAGAGTCAACGTGAAGTACCGGTGCACGGTCTGTGGAAAGTCGCACCTCCGGCCGGGATTCCGGATCGGTAAATTCGAGCTTACGGAGTGAGGTTGTTATGGTCCGGGTGAACAGAGAGAACAGGAGCACATTCCTCCGGGTAAAGTGCCCCGATTGTGAGAACGAACAGATAGTCTTTGAGAGGGCGAGTACCGTTGTGGAGTGCAACGTCTGCGGGCGTATCCTTGCAGAGCCCCACGGCGGAAAAGCTGATATAAAGGCAGATATACTGGCAGCACTTGAGTGATAATTCCATGCATGAGAGAGAGTGGCCCGAAGAAGGAGAACTCGTTGTCTGCACGGTCGCGGATGTCAAGGACTTTGCGGCGTTCGTGACCCTGGATGAGTACAACGAGCGAAGGGGGCTTATACCGATATCCGAAATAGCGCGGGGCTGGATCAAATACATCCGGGACTACGTACGAGAAGGACAGAAGGTCGTCTGCAAAGTCCTGAATGTGGACCCCGATCGTGGCCACATCGATCTCTCGTTAAAAGACGTCAACGAACATCAGCGGCGCGAAAAGATCCACGAGTGGAAGAACGAGCAGAAGGCCACGAAGTGGGTCGGGTTCGCCTCCGAGGCATCGGGAGCGGATAGAAAGATCATCGAGGAAGCTATATACCGCGAATACGGCCAGTTGTATCCGGCCTTCGAGGATATCGTCACCACCGGCGGCGAAGCGGCGGATAAACTGAAACTCGATGAACCGGTCAAAGCGGCGCTCATCACCGTCGCGAACGAGAACGTGAAGGTCTCAAGGGTGACCATCACGGGGCATCTCGTTCTGACATCGCCCCGGCCCGACGGCGTCAACGTCATCCGCCGTGCACTCCGGAGTGCGCAGCCGAAGGTCGAGAACGTGGACATCGACCTGATCTACGTCGGGGCCCCGAAATACCGGATAAAAGTGACCGCACCCGATTATAAGGAAGCCGAGAAGGCAATCGAGAAGGCGGCAAGCGCCGCCGTCGGCGTTGTCGAACGGGCGGGCGGGTCCGGCAAGTTTATCCGGAAGCAGAAGGCCGGATAAGACCATATGAGTAACCGTATCCGCCGCTGCCCGCACGATCGGAGGTACACGCTCTCTGTGGTCTGCCCGGTCTGCGGCCGGCCGTCCCGGCCGGCCCATCCGGCACGTTTTTCACCCGAGGATAGGTACGGTAACTACAGGAGGACCGTACGCAGATGGAACACGTCACAATAACCTTTTTGCGAGATGATGATATCGACGCCCCGGTCCTGATCGAGGGGCTGCCCGGCATCGGGCACGTCGGAAAACTCGTTGCCGAACACCTGATCCACGAGCTCGATGGTGAGAAGATAGGAGAGATCTCCTCGCTCCACTTCCCGCCGCAGGTGATCGTCGACGAACGAGGAGTCACGCATCTTGTCAACAACGAGATCTACCGCTGCGAGAAAGATGGGAAAGCGATTCTCTTCCTCGTGGGAGATTTTCAGAGCGACTCGGCCGAAGGCCACTACATCCTGGCCGAGCACTACCTCGACATCGCACAAGATCTCGGTGTTGGGCGGGTTTACGCGCTCGGCGGCTACGGTGTCGGCCACCTGGTCGAGAACCCGAGGGTGCTCTGTGCCGTCAACATGGAGCACCTCCGCTCCGAGGTGGAGGCGGCCGGGGGGTCGTTTGAGAACGCCGGGGGCGACGGGGTGATCGTGGGGGCCTCAGGGCTCCTGCTCGGCCTCGGTGAGGCGCGGGGAATCGAGGGGGTCTGCCTGATGGGCGAGACGAGCGGCTACATCGTCGATCCGAGAAGCGCCGACGGTCTTCTTGCGGTCCTCTCCCGCATGATCGGGATCGAGGTCGACCATACCTCCCTGCAGCAGCGCGCCGAGAACATGGAGCAGATCATCGCAAAGATCCGGGAAACCGAAGAGGCCCGGGGCCGCGAAGAGCTGAGTTATATCGGATAACGCATCTTATTTTCACCCGGGAGATCCAGGTTCTGGATACAGCATGCCGTCTATGCCGGAAAACCTCCATCCCGGCATCTTGCAACAATCCTCGTCAGATCGTCAAGGTCATAACACGAGACTCGATCGTCCTCCATCGGGCGGCGAGAGAATGTTCGTGCCACGATACAGAAGTGCTCCTCGCGCCTGCCGTTCTGCCATGAGACATGAGGCGCTTTCGCCCGGAGTTCCTCGAGAACCCGACGGCCGTCCACGCCGTCCTGCCATTTGCACTCGCAGAAGAGAGTCCTTGCTGGATCTTCACGGAGACAGACGATATCGATCTCCTCACCCCGGTGCCACCAGCTCCCGAGCCTGGTATAGACAAAGGGCAGGGCACCGTGCTGGTTAAAGAGTTCAAAGAGATCTGCGACGATCGCTTCAAAGAGCCTGCCCACATACGCCGCGAAGCGCGGTCTGACGTACTGATCCACGATCAGCCCGGCGTTGCCGCGCTCAAGCGACTCCAGGCAGGGATTGGCGAATGAGAACCAGAAGTTGAAGAGGTTGTCGGAGAGGAAATAGAGGCCTTTTCTGCTCTTCTGCCCCTCGGTTACAGGTATACGCCGGAATACCAGTTGCAGGTCGATCAGAACGGAGAGGTACTTATTCACGATGCTCTTGGAGAGGCCGGTATCGTTGCAGATGAGGCCGATACGGTTGTTCCCCTGCGCAATGGAATAGAGGATGGAGAAGTAGTAACGGGGTTCGGCAAGTTCCGTCCTGAGAACAAACTCAACGTCCCGGAAGAGGAAAGAATCCTCTCGCAGCAACTTCTCTTCCACGTTGGTCATGATATCCTTATCCGGATCGGCGGTCATGATGTATGCAGGCGTCCCCCCAAAGGCGGCATAGAACTCCACAGCCTTGCGCATATCCCCCAGGTAGTCGAGGATGTGGATGAACCGGAGAGGCTGCAGGAGGATCTGTCCCGTTCTCCTTCCAAAGAGAGGGCTCCTGTAGTCCATCGTCGACGACTCCATCATGGAGATGCTTGAGCCGGAGAGGAGGAGGAAGACCTGAGTATCCTTCAGGTGTGTGTCCCAGTAGTCCTGGATGACAGACGGAAGCGAGGGATCCTCTTTGACGAGATACGGAAACTCGTCGATGGCAAGGACAAACCGGGAGCCGGATCGCTGTACGACGTACTCAAAGAAACTGTCCCAGTCCGAAAAACCGGTCCTTCTGAGGAAGGGATCGTCGAAATAATCCCCGAGGTCTCTTGAAAATTTCCGGAGCTGGAGAACTTTCGATTCCTCACGGGCAAGCAGGTGGACCCCGTTCCCGGACTGAAGGAACTGATCGATGAGAGCACTCTTTCCGACGCGGCGTCTCCCGTAAAGCACAACGAACTCGGCTTTGCCGCTCCGGTAGTGATCGGCAAGCGCCGATAACTCCCGCTGCCGGTCGAGGAATACACTCATACGTATTATACTTGAGAGTGTACTATATCACTGTTGTGACCGGGGCATCCCGGCAACCCCATCGACCGAATACCAACCCTTAAGTCCCGCGGGGAACGACAGATCATCGATATGGTCACCCTTTACCTCGCCAGATGGGAGACCCGGTTCTGGGCCTGGCTCATCGATACCATCCTGATCGGGCTGCCCCTCTGGGTGCTCTCCGACCGGCTGCCGCCCTCCTGGAGGTTCACGATAGATCCCGGGCTCATATCCATAAGCCTCTCCTCAATCGTCCTCTTCCTCTACTGGACGCTCTTTGAGGGCTACCGGGGCCAGTCCATCGGCAAGATGGCATTAAAGATCCGGGTCACCGGCCGCGCCGGGGAGGATATCGGGTTTGGCGCCGCAGCGATTGAGAGTTTCGGGAAAGCGTTCCTTCTCATCCCCGACTGCCTGATCGGATGGCTCGCCATGCCCGGCTCGAAACAGCGGCTCTTCAACCGGATCTCGGGCACCGTCGTGATAGAGACCCGTGAAGCGGAGGAGCCGGAAGGCGTCACCTACGTGAAGCAGAAGGAGTGAGGGTCAGTCCGTGACCACCGGGAGCCCTGCAGCCTGCCAGGCGCTCATGCCACCCTCGATCTCGTAGACCTCACGGAACCCGGCCTCGCGCATCATCTCCCGGACACCGGCGCTTCGTACGCCCCGCTGGCAGTATATGAGATAGGTTCCGTCCGGGTCGAGGTCATTAAGGTGATCCGAGAAGAGTGCCGAGTCGATGTTGATTGCGCCCGGGATGTGTCCGCCGGCGAACTCGCCCGGCCGCCTGACGTCGATGATGACAAAATCCGGAACCCCTTCCATCTCTTCGATCAAGGCGGATGCCTCGGCGGGTGGGATGGTCTGGATGATCCGGTCGTCAGGCCCCGGGCCCTCGTCAAGGCATCCGCTGGCGAGGACGAGTGCGGTGATGCTCCCGGCGACGAACAGAAACACGAGCGGGAGACAGTGGGCAGTCATACACCCATCTCATGACCGCTGAGGTAAAGGAGGTTTCGATCCTCCGGATTGCCCCCGTCTCCCGGCTTTCGTCCCCGGGTTCGGTAGCCGGAGTATTTTAAGAAGAGTTGTCAGATTCAAGCAGCGTATCGCCGAGAGCCATCACCGCACGGAAGGTCTCGGGTGCATCGAGCGCCACGACCTCCCCGCCGTCCACCACGGCAACCCGGGTGCAGATTGCCTCCGCTTCAGCCACATCATGAGTCGTAAAGACGATCGTCACCCTCCGCTCGCGGTTCAGCCGCCGGAGCAGGTCCCAGACCTCGCGGCGGCCGGGCCCGTCCAGCCCCTTCGTCGGTTCGGCAAGGAAGAGGATTCCCGGGTGCGCAAGGTATGCTCGCGCTATCTCAAGGTGCTGCAGCATGGCGGGGGAGTAGGTCTCAACCGCAGCATCGGCGCTTTCATCGATCCCAAAGAACCCTAAAACCTCGGAGATCCTCCTCCTTCGAACCTCGTCGCCCAGACCGTGCAGCCGCGCGTGAAAGTCCAGATTTTCTCTACCGGTCAGCGCAGGGTCGAGTACCGGCTCCCGGAGAACAATACCCATGCTCCGCCGCATGTCCCCGAGGTTCCCGAGGATTGCAAGCGGTGAACGTTCGGCAAATCCGGAGATCGGAAAGAGCATCGTCATGAGGATAGCGATCAGGGTCCGCCGGTCCTGGCCTTGAGGACAGAGAACACCAAAAATCTCTCCGCTCTTCACGTCGAACGGGATCGGGCCCCGAGCCTGAAGCCGCTCAAGGTGCCGGATCAGGTCCTCAACAGTGTAGCCAGTCATGCTTCTCCGCAAAGATGTGTTCGGTCGAAGAACGGCGCCGTTCTCAGTCACCTGCTACCCCCAACATCCGTCCGATATTGCGTGAATCCCCTGCGGGATATTGCTCCGGTATGTATTATCCGGTGCCCATTATCCGATTCGAGGAAGGAGGTATTGTTTATCACTATTTTTGACTATCCTTATATGAATATATCTATCTAAAAAGGATTATAAAATACGCAATAAATGATTTCTGTTTTCCCTTGAATCTCCCTTTTGCCATAAAGCATGTAATAAACATCGATCCGGGGAGGAGATCATGATGGGTTTGGCGAGGCCGGCACAGCCCCGGTCAAAGAACCGCCAAGCCGTACTGGTGAAGCTTATTTATGGCATGGACCCGTCCGGTACATTCCGCTTATGGGGACCGAACTCACCACGATCGCGATTCTGCCGCTTCCCTTCAGTCCGGAGCAGATCCTTATCGCTTTAGCCGTCCTCATACCGGCTCTGGTCATATTCAACCTGCTTCTCGTCACCGAGGGGATCTTTGAGACGATCGGGCTCCGGTTCTACCAGGCGGTGCTGGTGACCGCAGGGGCGCTGTTCGGCAGCCTGATCGATATCCCGATAATCCCTGTCGGGGAAGCGGTCATCGCAGTCAACGTCGGCGGCGCCGTCATCCCCTTCTTCGTGACCGCCGGGATGGTCGCAAGCGGCCGGGTCTCGCGTCCCAAAACCCTCGCCGCCGTCATCGCCGTATCGCTTGTCGCTTACGCGTTCGCAGCGCCGGTCCCGGGTCTCGGGATCACCATGCCGTTCTACATCGCGCCCCTCGCCGGGGCCGCTGCCGGACTCCTCCTTGCCCGCGGCTGCCGCGCCGCACCCGGGCTCGCCTACGCGGGCGGGACCATGGGCACCCTGCTCGGCGCCGACATCCTCAACCTCGCGAACCCCGACGTGCTCGCGGCACTTGCCGGAGGCCGGGCGACCGTCCTCTCCATCGGGGGCGCGGGGATATTCGACGGCATCTTTGTCACCGGCGTCCTCTCGGTCCTGCTTGCGGCGTACGCGGGACGGGGTCTCCGGGAGAAGGGGGGCGTCTGTGCGCAGGAGGGAGGGGAGTGAGGGGAGAGAACTTCGGGATGCAGAGTCAACTCACCAGAAATACGGTTTTTCCAAATAAGGTGCATTGGGCAAACCTGGTGCACACGAGTTCTCAAAGACTGTAAGCACCCAACACTTGAAACGAGGAAAAAACCCGGTGCAGTGGAGCGTGGGGATATCGCGTCTGGGGGAGGGGGGAGTATTCCCCCCTCGAAACCCTCCGGGTTTCTCATGCTCGCTGCGCTCGCACTCCCCTTTGTCCCCACCCCCCTCTCGGCGATATCCCCTTGAAATCCGTGTATGGAGTATGCAACCGAAAAGGAAGTTTAAATTTCAACTACTCCACCGGCATTCTCCACCTCAAATTGTCTCAACCACAGCTCCGCGCAGGCTATCCGCCAGAACTCGGTTGAGTAGGCGCTCTTTCCATCGAGGAACTCCCGGTAGTTCCGGAGCACCTGCTCAGCGTCCCAGTAGGGGCGCTCCGCAAACTCCGGCGAGGAGAAGAGTTCGAGGATACGGGGTGCAAGTTCATCCTTCATCCAGACCTCTTCGGGGGCGACGAAGCCCATCTTGTCCATCCTGCACCGGACGGCGTCCGGGACCAGTCCCCGGATCGCGCGGCGGAGGACATACTTCGTGACGCCGCGGCGGATCTTCTGGTCGAGCGGGAGCGACGCAAGGTACTCCACCAGCCGGTAGTCGAGGAACGGGACCCGGGCCTCGATCGAGAAGGCCATTGAGTTACGGTCCTCCCAGTGCAGGATGAGCGGGAGGTTTGAAGCCACGATCTCCCGTTTCAGCACCTCGTCAAGCGATCCCGCATACCGGAGCACCTCCGGCGGAGACCCCCGGAGAAGGTCACGCCGCTCGGACCGGACAGATACCTGGCGGAGCGCCCACGAGAAGAAAGACCGGTGGTGCTGCACGCTCCCGACTCCTTCCCGAAGGGCCGCAAGGAGCTCGCGGCGCTGGAAGAGGGCGCGGATATAGGGCGCCTGGTAGGCGATGTACCCCCCGAGCTGCTCGTCGGCGCCCTGCCCGTCGAGGACCACCTTCACCTCGCCGCTGGCAAGCCGCATCACGCAGTACTGGGCGTAGATCGAGAGAGAGGCAAACGGCTCGTCCTGGATGTAAAGCAGCCGCTCGATATCTTCAAAGAGCCCTCCCGTATCAGGCGTCGTCCGGAGGTTTGAAACACCCGTCGCCGCGACCACCGCGTCGATATGCCGGCTCTCATCGAACCGGGGATCATCGAAGCAGACTGAGAACGTCTTCTGCTGCTCGCCGACGCTCTCCGGACGCTCCGCCCGCAGGAGGTCGTTGATCAGGGCGGTGACCGTCGAGGAGTCGATGCCGCCCGAGAGGCAGGTCCCGACCGGGACGTCGCTTCGGAGCCGGAGCCGGACCGCATCGGTCAGGAGTTCGCGGACCGTTCCGGCGGCGGCATCGTCGTCGACACCCCGTACGGCACCGTTTATGGTAAGATCCCAGTAGCGTTCCGGCTCCCCGACACCCTCCTCCGAGACGACGACCGCGTGGGCCGGCGGGAGCTGGAAAACCCCGTCATACATCGTCTCGGCGGTGTGGTCCGCAACCCCCCAGGCAAGGAACGTCGAGAGCATCCGGTCGTTCGGCCGCCTGCCGACACCGGGATGCACCCGGAGCGCCTTGATCTCCGAAGCAAAGAGAAACGATTCCCCGGCCACGGTGTAGTAGAACGGCTTGACGCCCAGGCGGTCCCGGGCGCAGAAGAGCTCGCGGCGCCGCCCGTCCCAGAGGGCAAACGCCCACATCCCGTTGAACCGGGCGAGGCAGTCCCGCCCCCACTCCTCGTAGGCGTGCAGGATCACCTCCGTATCGGTTGCGGAGGCGAACCGGTGGCCGGCGGCAGAGAGTTCATCCCGGAGTTCGCGGTAGTTGTAGATCTCGCCGTTGAAGACTATCTGAAGCGACCCGTCCTCGTTTCCCATCGGCTGCCGGCCCTCATCAGAGAGGTCGATGATCGCGAGACGGCGGTGGGCGAGGCCGACCGGGCCGGAGAAGAACGTTCCTTCACCATCGGGCCCTCGATGAGCCAGCCGCTCCGCCATGGCCCCGACGAGGGCCGCGTCCGCCTCCCTCCCGTTCAGGGCAAACTGCCCGGCAATACCGCACATACTCCGGATACCAGGGATCGGTCACTTATCGGAACAGGTCTTTTCGAGGCCCGTGCCGTTGATGTCGCAGGAGGGGCAGGGACCGGACCCGTTCACCACCCGGTAGGCGTCCGCGAGGACCGCGGAGTTTGCAAGCAGCCCCGCGATCAGGATCACCTCGAGGATCTCGGCGCGGGTTGCCCCCTTCGCCATCGCCGCCTGCATGTGATACTCGACGCAGTGGCTGCACTTGAGCGCGGCGCCCACCGCGAGGCTTATGAGCTCGATCACCTTGGGCTCGAGCTGGCTGGTCTCGACCACGGCGCCCTTGTAGAGCAGGTGGGAGATGAGGATCTCGGGCCGTTCCGCCATCCGCTCAAAAATCAGAGGAACCCTGCCGTACTCGCTCTCGATCTCGCGGAGGAGTTCCTCCGCGATGACGTCCGATCCACGTTCTGCAACCCTCGCAAGTATCTTCTCGAAATCCATCGCTACACCAATATCCTGGTTTCCGAGAAAGGTTTAATCCGAATCAATATGTAATTGCGCATCCGTGACGGCGTAACGTCGGCAATATCCCCAACCGTGACCCCGTCAGCCACCTCAAGCGACCGCACGTCATCGGCGTAGAGGTCGTAGGGGAGTTTCACCCGGAGCCCCTCCATCTGGGCGGTCACCGGTGTCGGGTGCGTCAGCATGGTGACCTCATGGATCCGTTCCTCGATGATTGCCATCAGGCGGGGCGGGAAGACGGAGAGCGGGTCTTTTGCGAGAGCATCCCGCCGGGCGTCCAGGGTGCGGGAGACCTCGTCCACCAGTTCATCGAGTTTCGCGAGTTCCTCGGGGCGCTTGAACCGGTGCATGATCCGGCCGACGCCGCCCACGTAGCCTTCGACGGGCGGGTCGATGATCCGCATCAGGGTCTCGCGGTCGGGGGCCCCGGTCACCACGATCGGCACGTGGATTCCCTGTCTGAGCGCCGGGAACTTCTGCTGGATACACTCCTCGAAGCTTCCGAGCATGTAGACGGCGAGGTCGTGCTCGTTGATGACGTCCCGCTCCTCGTCGTTGAGGTTTGCTATCCGTTTCCCAAACCCCCTCGCAAGCCCGACCATGTTGGTCTTCGCGCCGGCGCGCCTGAGGTACTCGGCTATGTCGCAGGCGGTATGGGGGAGATGGTGGATCTCCAGGCTCGGGCTGACCACGGCGATCTCGGTCCCGACAAGGGGCGCCTCAATCACCTCGCCGGCGAGCGGTTTTGCAATCCGGCGTATCATCTCGATATCGTCCCGCGGCACGAACGACTGGAGCACGACGTCCTGGGCCATGACGTGCTTCTGCACGATGTAGCCGCCAAGGTCGTCGATCAGGTCCATGATCTCATCGTGCCGGTAGACGCCTCCCTTGTAGGTCACCGGCACCAGCGTCGTCACAGCGTCACCCCCATTTTTGCAAAGATTGGCGCGACCAGCGTCTCCACGATGTCGCCCGGCAGGGTATCCTCGCTTGCGACGTAGTAAAACTTCCCTTCCCGGATATACTGGCGGCGGACCTTGAACCCCTCGGGAGCGATATACTGGAGCGCATAGATGACGTCCTTGTACAGCGTCTCGCTCGGGTCGGCCACCACTATCTGCTCGAGGTCCTCCTCCCCGACCACCCCCGCCGGGAGGACGACGGTGAACCGGTCGGGCTGCTCGACGTTCTCCTTCCCAAAGAGAACCCAGAGTTTCTGGAGCAGCGGCGCAAGGTAAGTCTCGTCGCCGATATCGAGGACGATCTCATGCTCGCCGCGGTTGACGTTTGCAAAGTCCGCAACGCGGATTGCACGTGGCATATGGCGCAGGAGCCCGGCGGCAACGAAGATCGGCACCTTCGGGTCGACGTAGACATGCAGCCGGTCGACCACCTTGATGAGATCGAGGTCCTGAAGGACGTCGGCCGCGATCCGCTCGTAGGCCTCCTTCCCGACCTCGTCCGGCGACTCGACCACGAAGTAGTTCAGCGGGGGCATCTATTCTCCTTTGACGAATCCGGATGCAAGCAGGGCAGACCCGACCGCGCCGATGTACTGCGAGTAGGGCGGGACGACGATC
>DAOSER010000033.1:0-17210 GCA_035363235.1 Methanoculleus sp. | reverse complement strand
GCCGAGCGCCCATCCCCAGAAGATGACCGAGAGGATGACCACGAGGGCGGGGATGTCGAAGCGCCTCGATGCGAAGTGTGCAAAGATCGGGTTCTCCACCAGCGCGTTCAGGACCACGACGGCTGCAATCACCGCGATCGCACCCCAGAGCCCGAACTGGAGCCAGGCGAAGAAGATCGCCGGGAGTGCCGCGACGATCAGGCCGATGTAGGGGATGTACGAGAGCAGGAACGTCAGCACTCCCCAGAGTACGGCCGCATGCACCCCCATGACCCAGAGGAACGCGCCGAAGAGGAAACCGTGAACGAGGTTTGCCTCGGTCCTGACGATGACGAAATCGATCAGGAACCTGCTCATGCGGGAGAACCCTTCGACACTCTCCGGCCTGTGCGTCACCCTCTGTATACGCTCAGGCATCCGTGGCGCCTCGATGAGCGTGAAGATTGTCGTTACCGCTATGAAGAAGAGGTAGAGGAGAAGGTCCGCGAGGCTTATGGCGGACGAGGATAGGAATCCGGCGAACCCCTGCAGGTTAACTGAAGAAGGGGAGAACGAGCCCGTATCGATCCCGTACCTGTCCAGGAGTGTGAGGATCTCCGATAGCCTGACGGTCAACTCCCGCTGGTAGAGGGGGAGGGCCGAGAGCAGGTTTTCGAACGAGAAGAAGACGAGGTAGCAGATCAGCAGAACTGCAAGGCAGGCGATGACGGCGACCACGCCGACAGCGGAGATCTCGGGTAGGCCCTTTGACCGGAGCGCTTTTGTCGCGGGATACACGATCATGGCAAGGATCAACGATACGACGATGATGGTGATGATATATGCAATCGCCTGGATTCCGATGATGAGGAATACTGCTGCCGCGAGAAGGAGCACGGTGCCTGCAGACCGGGAAAGAACTGGAACGTCTGTCATCCTGAGTGACGTGTTTCAACGGAAACTATATTAATTCCGCGAAACGCAACGGGGCCGGTGCGACCGGGGGAAATCCGTTCATAGCGTGCGTTTCCTCTTCCCTCGGCGGATTAAAGGCGGGGCTGCCGCCGGCCGGATCCGGAGGGTAGAACCACAAGAATATCCGCTAGAACGATCGGAGAGTCAATATTAAGGCACCGGAAGCATGAATAGTATCCACAGATGGTCCTCACCCTTGAACTCGTATTTGTCGGGGTAGCACTGCTCTTCCTGATAAGTATCGTTGCAAACAAGTTTTCAGAGCGGCTCGGCGTTCCTGCGCTCCTCATCTTCCTCGTCGTCGGGATGCTCGCGGGCTCGGAGGGGCCGGGCGGCATTCCGTTCGACGACCCTGCGATTGCGCAGGTCATCGGGATCATCGCACTCGCGTATATCCTCTTCTCCGGCGGTCTCGACACCCGGTGGGAGCAGATTCAGCCCGTTCTCTGGCCGGGGATCGCTCTCTCGACGGTCGGCGTTGTTCTGACCGCAGCCCTGCTCGGCGCATTTGCCGTCCTGGTCCTCGGGTTCTCCCCGCTCACGGGCCTTCTCCTCGGCGCGGTCGTCGCGTCCACCGATGCGGCAGCAGTCTTCTCGGTCCTGCGGACGGCAAGGGCGCGTCTGAAGGGAAACCTGCGGCCGTTCCTCGAGTTTGAATCGGGGAGCAACGACCCCATGGCGATCCTTCTCACCACCGGCATCATCGCCCTGATCCTTACACCGGGCTCATCGATCTTCGCTCTCGTCCCGATGTTCGTGCAGCAGATGGCAGTCGGAGGCCTGATCGGCTACGGGATGGGGCAGGCCATCGTCTGGCTCCTCAACCGTCTCAAACTGGAGTCCGAAGGACTCTACCCGGTGCTCACCCTCACCATGGTGTTGCTGACCTACGGACTGACCGCAACCGTCGGAGGAAACGGGTTCATCGCGGTCTACATCGCCGGGCTTGTCATGGGCAACAGCATCGTCGTCCACAAAAAGAGCCTGATCCGGTTCCACGATGGGATCGCGTGGCTGATGCAGATCCTGATGTTTCTTGCGCTCGGGCTGCTTGTCTTCCCCTCGCAACTTGCATCGGCGTTCGTCCCCGGCCTTCTCGCCGCTCTCTTCCTGGTCCTGATTGCACGGCCGGTTGCCGTCCTGATCACGTTGCTCCCGTGGAAGATGCCGATGAACGAGAAGGCTCTGGTATCGTGGGTGGGGCTGCGGGGCGCCGTCCCGATCATCCTCGCGACCTATCCCCTTGTTGCGGGAGTGCCGAACGCAGAGGCGATCTTCAATCTCGTCTTCTTCATCGTCCTCGTCTCGGCGCTGGTTCACGGGACGTCGATCCCCTCCGTCGCCCGGTGGCTCGGCCTTGCCGCCCCGCTCGAGGAGACGCGCAGGCTCTCCCGGGAGTTCGAGGTTGACCCCGATACCCCGAGCGAGCTGCTCGAACTGGTCATCCCGTCGAACGCCTCGGCGGTGGGAAAGCAGGTCGTCGATCTCGGGCTGCCGAAAGGGGCCCTCATCATTCTGATGCAGAAAGGAGACGAACGCTTTGTCCCGGGTGGCAGCACCATCATTGAGGCTGAAGATACGCTCCTCCTCCTGACAACCGGTGACCTGGCCGACACCGTCCGTGCGAGACTTCTCGCGAGAGCTGAGCCGCGGGACGTCGCCGTATCGCCGTCTCCCCTGGAGAACTGTTCCTGTACGGCAAGCATCGTGAAAGACCGCGACCGGGCCGAACCTGAGCTGCCGGTTGCCTTTACGGGTTCGGCTACGGTCGACAGTGAGTGTTCCGTGACCGGCTGGGCGTGGGACTTCGGCGATGGGGCGACCGGCGAAGGCGAAACCACGAGCCACGCCTACGCTAGGCCGGGAACCTACACGGTTACGCTGGCCGCAACGCTCGACGACGGCACCACCTGCCGGGCAACGACGGATGTCATGGTGGTCGCTCCTCCGGGCTCCTGCTCCTGTTCGGCACGCATCACGACGAGCGGGAACTCGTTCCACGGCGACGCCGATATCCAGGGCGACTGCTCTGTAGCCGGCTGGTCATGGGACTTCGGTGACGGGACAGCCGCCAGCGGCCAGGACATCACCCACGACTACACGTCCGAAGGAACCTATACGGTCACGCTGACCGTGACGCTCGATGACGGCACCACCTGCCGGGCGACAACGGAGTACGGCGTCCTCCTCTGATGCATCCAAATAACGGCGGGGAGTCATCCCCCCGCCCCCTCTTCTGCTGATACACGGGGTGCGGTCACACCCCGACGACCGCAGCCTCGAAGGTGTCCTCTCCGAGATTGTCGGCGTGAACCTCATCCTTACTTAAGAAGGCAAGAGCGACGACGGCGAGCGAGACCGCAAAGACGGCAACGAAGACCAGGTCGAAACCGGTAGCAAGCACATCCAGCCTGATCTCCGCCGGCGAAGACATCGTGACGTGGCGGTGCGACGCGACCGTGAGCATCGCCTGGACGAAGAGCATGCTGATGAAGGAGATGCCGAGGGTAATCGGCCCGGAGCGCTCAACGGAGATGAGGCTTGAGACCATGCCCTGCCGGTCGCGGGGGGCCATGTTCATCATCATGTTCGTGCCGGGCGAGAGCATGAGGCCGAGACCGAACCCCACGGCGGCAAGCGTGCCGATGATGTAGTACAGTGTGCTCTCTGCCGAGAAGAGGTGGAACATCAGGTACCCGGCTGAGACAGCGAACGCCCCGGCGATACAGAGTCTTCGGTTTCCGAGGCTGTTGATCAGCATGCCGGAGAGGAAGCCGCTCGCCATCATGGCGAATGAGAGCGCGGTGAGGACGAGCCCGGAGGTCGATGGGTCGAAGCCCTTCACCAGTTCGAGGAAGAACGGGAGGAGGTAATTGACGCCGCCGAAGAGGAAGTAAGAGAGGGCGAGCATGAGGTTGACGTAGAGGAAGTTACGGTTGCTAAAGAGGCGGAAGTCAAGCAGCGGGTCGGCCGTCCTTTGTTCGTGGAGGACGAGGTAGCCGAGCGCGATACCGGCGGCCGCGAGTGCCGCAAGGATCGCCGGGCTGGTCCAGCCGAGCGCGGACCCTTCGCTGACGGCATAGATGAGCGATCCGAGCCCGACGAAGATCAGGACTGCTCCGAGCCGGTCGAACGGCGATGGCGTGCCGGCTGCCGTCCGGCCTGCCGGTATCGCGTAGGAGCCGAGCAGGATGGCTGTAAAACCGACCGGGACGTTGATGTAAAAGATCCAGTTCCAGGAGAGGTACTGCGTCAGGATGCCCCCGAGGATCGGACCGGCCGCGGTCCCGAACGCCGCGAACGTGGTCACGACTCCCATCGCCTTCCCCTTCATCCTCATCGGGAGGAAGGCCGCGACCAGGGCCGGCGCGATGGCGGCGATCATCGCCCCGCCGATCGCCTGGAGCACCCTTGATGCGATCAGCACCCCAAACGAGTCGAAGGCCTCCGGAAAGAACCCGCAGAAGAACGAGCCTGCCGTGAAGACACCGAAGCCGGTAAGGAATATGGTCTTGAAACCGATCCTGTCTGCCACCTTGCCGAAGACCAGGACGCAGCCTGTCAGCACCAGCAGGTATGCCGTTGCAACCCAGCTGACCGTTGTCGAGGGGAGGTCGAAGATCGTCGAGATCGTGGGAAGAGCGATGTTCACGATCGTCCCGTCAAGCGACGTCATGAACATCGCAAGAGCGATCGAGACCATGAGCAGCGCATACTGCCGCTGTGGGGCGTTGCCGTCCGATTGATGCATACTGAATGTGCTTGCTGTTTGGATTAAGATATTTTGGAAAGGATCTGCCGGGAACCCCCCGATTCCCGAACGGGGTGGCGAAAGATGTGCGCTACGGAATGCGCGGCCGCAACGGGCAGCACCTGTTGTCGCACCCAGGGCAGACGCAGCGAAGGATCAGGAATGCGCCTGTGCCGGCAAGCACCCAGAAGAGTGCCAGGAGCAGAACCTGCGAGAGCAGCCAGCACTGGGGAACTGCGGCGATAAGGAGGAGTGCAGCCAGGACCGCGGCGATCTCGACGGCTGTATACTTCCCCTGCCGGGCTGGAAGAAGGGTGGCGAGCCTGCCGGGGAGGATATGGAGACATCCTTTCCCCTTGAGCGGGCATTTCGTGCAGAAGACCGCGATGACCGTCCCGACGAGGAGGGCCGCGACGGCGAGGTACGCCAGGGCATACAGCGGAGCGGCACGGGCTATTGCGGCTGCTCCTGCTATGACCGCTCCTGTAAGCAACGAGAGGGATAAGACGCCGACCGCGACGCTGTTCATGCACTGGGTGTCGCATTCGCGGGGGATTAAGGTATCCCCGCGGGGTGGCGCAGCGTTCTCGTTACGAACCGGAATCGCGATCCGGGTTTGCCGGTTTGAGCGTGAGCCTGAATGCCGCCCCTTCTCCCGGACGGCCGGGCACGCGGTCCTCGATCCAGATTCGCCCACCGTAGCGCTCGGTGAGCGTTCTGCAGATGAAGAGCCCGAGCCCGTCGCCCTTCCCCCGGGCTTTCCCCCGCTCGAACCGGTGGAAGAGTTTCTCCTTCACATCGTCCGGCACGCCGGGCCCGTTGTCCTCCACCGAGACCAGCACCTCGCCGTCCCGCTCCTCTGCCCGGACGACGATCTTCACACCCGGACCGCCGAACTTGACGCTGTTGCCGATGAGGTTCGTAAAGACTGTAGAGAGGAGAGTGTCCGCCAGAACCTCGACCGGCGGGACCTCCTGGCGTATCGATGCTCCGCGGAAACTTCTAATCTCGTCTTCTACGACCACGTTGAGGTTTACCGGCGTAAATTTTGCCGTTTCTGTGTGGATCCTCCGGAACGCCGCAACGTTTATGAGGATCTCGGTGCTCCGTGCGATGCTGTCGTGAAGTTTTTGCGCGTAGATCTTTTCGGCCCCCTCGAGCAGGTCGAGCATGAGGTCGGCGTAGATGCCGGAGACGTTGTTTGCGTTCCTGATATCGTGCGTCATGATGTCAAGGTACAGGTTCGCCTCCCGGTGCGCCTCCTCAAGACTGGCGATCAGCCTGTTGCGCTCCTCCTCGGCCTCTTTTCGATCGGTGACGTCGCGTGCGTTCACGATGAACCCCCGGGCGCTCCCATCCCGGAGCAGGTTCGCACCGGTGACGTCGAGGAATATCCATTGCCCTGCAGAGTCCCGGACCCTGATCTCGAAGGTCATTCTCACCGATGGCTGGGCCGCCCCGGTTCTCATCGCCTCCAGCACCGCGGGCATATCATCGGGATGCGCAAGGTCGAGTACGTTCATGCCGATGAGACCTTCAGGATCGTAGCCCCCGATCCGCTTCACCGAGGGGCTCGCATAGGTGATGCACCCGTTCATGTCGAGAAGGATGATGATATCGGACGCGTTCTCGATGAGAGAACGGAAATGCTCCTCGCTCTCCTGCAGGGCCCGGTTGAGATGCACCAGTTCTTCGCTCTTCTCCTGGAGCTGCTGGGTGGTGCATTGCAGCTCTTCATTCTGAATCTCCATCTCTTCGGCGAACTGCTGCAGCTGCTCCAGGAGTTCCTGCTTCTGCGCTTCCGCCAGTTTCAATTCCGTAATCTCCGTTCCGACGGCGATGGCTCCGGTGACGTCTCCTCGTGCGTCTCGGAGAGGCGTCTTTGTGGAGTAGAAGACCCGGCCGCCGACCTCCTCCTCGAAGGTCTCGGTGGTCCCAGTCTTCATCACGCGCCGCTCGTTGGCGGCGACGGGTCCGCCGATTTCCTCGCCGAGGAGTTCGATCGCCGATCTGCCGAGCACCTCACTGGCCGGCCTGCCTAATATCCGGAGCACGGCAGGGTTGCACATAACGAAGCGGTTCCGGCAATCTACAGCGTAAATGGGAGCCGGTGTGTTCTCGCAGATGGCGTTGAGAAGGGCATTGGCCTTCGCGAGCTCGTCCGTGCGTTCGATCACGCGCTCTTCAAGCGTCTCGTTCAATCTTTGCAGTGCTTCCTCGGCCCGCTTGCGCTTGGTGATGTCGATACCCACCTCGAGAATGTGGGGCGAACCGTCCGCTTCGGTGAAGGGGAAGTCGAAGATATCGTAATCGCGGCCGTCAGGCCCGGTCCACTCCCAGTGGTGGGGCGCTCCCGTCTTCATGACGCGGTAGGACTCGCAGTTCTCGCAGGGCTCCGTGCGCCCGAAGAGGTATTCGAAGCAGCACTGGCCACCGGACTCACCGAACCGCTCCCGGAAGAAGCGGTTCGCGAAAGGCACGCGATAGTCCGGCGAGAGCAGTATCACGTACGCCGGCAACGTTTCCAGGACGTCGTAGAGGCGTTGCCGCTCGGCCTTCACCGCCTCCTCCGCCCGGGCTCGCTCGGCGATCTCTGCCTGCAGGGCTTCGTTCGCCTCCCGGAGTTTAAGGGTGCGCTCCAGAACGCGCATCTCGAGTTCGTCGTGTGCTCTCTGCAGCGCCTCTTCGGCCCGCTTGCGCTCGGTGATGTCGTGGCCCTGGGCGATGACCGAGGAGATCGTTTTCCGGTCGTCTTCGTACACGGCGGCGGAATTCCACAGCACGGTCCTGATCCTGCCGTCCGCCGTGAGTATGGGGATTTCGACGGTCTCCCACCGCTTCCCGGCAGTTGTCTTTTGGATGAGGTCCATCAGCTCTTTCCGTCGGGCTTCGGGAAAGAGGATCCCCGGCGACCGGCCGATGACCTCGTCCGCGGCCCACCCCGTCAGCCGTTCGAAGGCGCTGTTGAACCTGGTGATCCTGAGATTCGCGTCCCAGACGATGATGGGGGCGTTGGCGTACGCGATCAGGTTCTCCAGGTACTGGGTCGTTTCGCGTAACGTATGTTCGCTCTTCCCCAGTTCGTTCAGGTTCTGCCGCAACTCCTCCTCTACTGCCGAGAGATCTTCGTAGGCATCGTTGAGCTCCCTGTTTTTGCGGACCAGTTCCCGTTCGATGCGTTTGCGCTCCCGGGCGTAGCGTATCGACCGCATGAAGGACCAATCCGTCAACCGGCTCTTCACGAGATAATCCTGCGCCCCTTCCTGGAGTGCCGCAAGGCCGGTCTCTTCGTCGTCAAGCCCGGTCAGGACCACGATGGGGACCTCCGGCGCGTGTCTTTCCACGGTCGTGACCGTATCGATACCCTGGCTGTCCGGGAGATTCAGGTCGAGGAGGATGAGATCGATTCTCCCCTCGTGCAGAATGGGGAGCGCGGACGAGAGGTATTGTGCGGATTCGATCTCAAGATCGAGCCCGGGAGACTCCGCGAGCAGTTCCCGTATCAACTCCAGATCTACCGGGTTATCCTCGACCACCAGGATCTTCATGCTCACTCTCCGCACCGGGGCGGCAGGGTCACGATCGAGAACCAGAAATCTTCAATCGACTGGACAATCTTGATGAACTCCTCGAACTTCAACGGCTTCTGGATGTAACAGTTGGCATGGAGCCGGTACGATTCGCAGATGTCCCGCTCGTCCCGTGAGACGGTCATGATCACGACCGGTATGGCATGCAGTTCTTCGTCCGCTTTGATCTCCGCGAGGACTTCGCGTCCGCTCTTCTTCGGGAGATTCAGGTCGAGAAGGACGAGATCGGGCTTCGGTGCGGCTGTATGCCTGCCGCGTTTCTGCAGGAACGCCATGGCCTCCTCGCCATCCGTGACCACGTGCAGATTGTTCGCAAGCTTGCTATCCAGCAACGCTTCCTGCGTGAGGGCAATGTCGGCAGGGCTGTCCTCAACGAGCAGGATTTCGACCACTTTTGCGTTTTCTGAGTTCTTGTTGGGTTTGTTCATCTTATAACCTCCAGTTGGGATGGAACGGAGAAGGAGAACGTCGATCCCACCCCGGGCTCCGATCGGACGGTGATCTCGCCACCGTGGCGTTCGACGATCCTCTTGCAGATGGCAAGGCCAATGCCGGTCCCATCGTACTCGCCTTTTGCATGCAGGCGCTGGAAGATCCTGAATATGCGGTCGGTGTGCGCGGGATCGATACCGATCCCGTTGTCCGTCACCGAGAATACCCAGGTATCTCCCTCCCGGGACGCAGAGATGTGGATCTCCGGGACCGCATCCGGCTTATGAAATTTCAGTGCGTTGCCTATGAGATTCTGGAATACCTGGGTGATCTGGATGTTGTCGGCAAGGATGTCCGGGAGCGAGTCCTTCGTGATGACGGCCCGTTTCTCCCTGATCGATGCATGCAGGTTGAAGAGCGCCCGGTCCAGCGCCTGGTTTGCGTCGATGACGTTGAACTCGTGACCTCTGGTCTGCACCCGGGAATACGAGAGTAAGTCCTGGATTATCTGCTGCATCTGCCTGGTGCCGTCGACGATGAAGTGAATGTAATTGTCCGCCCGATCGTCGAGCTGGCCTTTATACCGCTTTTCGAGCAGTTCGGCGAAGCCGGAGATTCCCCGGAGAGGCTCCTGGAGGTCGTGAGAGGAGATATAGGCGAACCACTCCAGGTCCTGGTTGCTCCGTTTGAGGTCTTCGGCGTACTTTTTTAGTTCTCCTTCTGCGAGCTTTCTGTCGGTGATATCCTGTCCCTGGGCAATGGTGGCGATGACGGTGATGCCGTCCTCGTCATGGATGTTGGCCGAGTTCCACAGCACCGTGCGCACCGATCCGTCCTTTCTCTGGATAGGGATCTCCACGGCGTTCCAGAACTCTCCCGACGATGTCCGGTCGATATGTGCGAGGGATTTCTGTTTGCCTTTCTCAGGGAAGAGGAGTTCCAGAGGTCGCCCCAGCACGTCGCATGCCGCATAACCCGTCAACCGTTCGAAGGCGTGGTTGAACCGGGTGATCCTCCGGGAAGTGTCCCAGACGACGATGGGTGCGTTGGCGTGGTCTATCAGGCTCTCCAGGTAATCGCTCGTCTCTCTAAGGGCCTCCTCGGCCTCTCTACGCTCGGCAAAGAGCATGGCATTCTCAAGGGAGATGGCCGCCTGCGAGACCAGCAATTCCACCATGTCTGTCTTTCCGGGTGTGAATACCCCTTCGGAGAGACG
Organism: Methanoculleus sp.; assembly: GCA_035363235.1. Classification (GTDB taxonomy): domain Archaea; phylum Halobacteriota; class Methanomicrobia; order Methanomicrobiales; family Methanoculleaceae; genus Methanoculleus. The sequence goes on along the minus strand of DAOSER010000033.1, from coordinate 7,267 downwards.
GTTTTCCAGATAGAGTATCCCGATCAGCTTCGACTGCTTGATCACCGGGAGACAGAGGACCGAACAGAGGCGCATCTCCTGGACCTCGGGGTTGTCGACAAACGGCCCTTCCTTTCCAGCATTCCTCAGGATCAGCCTCTCGCCTGCCCGGTGTACGTACCGGACGATTGCCTTACAGATCCCGGAAGCTTCCTCCAACCTTTTATTGAAGGTCTTTACCGCTTCACTGTCTGCGGCGTGGCTCTCTGCGCGGACGAACAGGTTGCCGTTCTCTTCTATCAGGAGATACCCTGCCTCTGCCCCCGAGCTCTCGATGACCACGTTCATAATCTTCTCGAGCAGGGCTTCCTGCTCGATCTCGGCGGAGATGGCAAGCGAGGACTTCATCAGATACTCGGCGTCGAGATCGGGGAGGGTGCGGGCGGAGGGCTCCGGGCCGGCGTGCGTGTACGAGGCAGCCTCGTCATCGAAGTATTCGGGATAGCGGACTATGAGATTGGCGGCTTTTCGCTCTGCGCGGCATTTCCTGTACAGGCGCCCGGCCTCGATGATGAACGCCCTTCCTGAACCCCTGCCGGCCTGCCGGATGAGATCCCCGAGGCATTCGTTGAGGTGCCCCTCAAGAAACGTGTAGCTTTCTCCGTGTGCGGCATCTATCGCGTCGAGGTAAAGGCTTCTTGCCTCCCTGTAGTCGCCGGTAACTCTCGCGACTTCGGCATGCACGAAGGCGAGATAGGGTGCGAGCAGCGGCCCGAGACCCGCCCACGTCTCGACCTTCGCGATGATCGGCCGGATCTCCGCCATGAGTTCGTCTTCACGCTCAAAGCCGAGCCCCATCTCATACAGTCTCAGGGCGTTCAAGACCCGGAAGACGTACCACTCTCTCTTCAGCACGTTGTCGGTCAGGCCGTGGAGATACTTCCGGACACCGGCGAGGTACCGTCCGGCCTCTTCGTATTCTCCCAGGTAGTAGTGCGAGATGCCCCTGTGGACGAAATAACTCCCGGCAGAAGCGATATGGTTCTCCCGCTCCCACTGCCTCAGTTTCTCATCCATGGAGACCGGTGCGGACCCCTTCTTCATGGGCTCGATCCAGCCCGCCTGCATCGCCTCCGCGAGCCCGACGGAGAAAGAGAGGTGGTAGCGGCTGGAGAACTGCAGGCATTCGGCGGCATAGTCCTCGATAACGGAGAGATCCGCTCCCTGGACCTGCAGGTTCCACATCAGGGGGCCGTAGGAGAGGCCTGCGTTGTAGAGGTCGCCGCAGTTCTTCCCGCTCCGGATCGCCCTCTCGCAGTAGTTCACGATCTCCCCGGGACGGCTCCTCGAGTGCATGTTGCACCAGACGATCCCGTTCATGCCGCGCGTGGCGCCGAAGGTGTTTGGATACTTCGCCGAGAGGTCGCGGGCGAGGTCCTCGTACCGGAACGCCGATGCGAAGTCCTCCTGCTCCCCGAGCATGAGGCCCATGATGCTGAAGGAGTAGATGACGGACTCGTCCATGCCTCCCGACAGGCAGTGCCGGGTCGACTGCGCAGCCGAGAGGTAGAGTTGCGGCACGAGCCCCGACATGTAGAGGTCGGGGATCAACTCGCTGTAATAGGCGAGTTCGATCTTGCTCTTCCTCTCCGTGGTAAACGGCATCCTCCGGATGGTGTCCCAGACGTCGACCTCCATCGAGGCTATCTCGGCCATCACCTCCTCCCGCCTCCTCTCCGCTTCGGCCGGGTCGTCCGGGATGGATCTCTCGAAGTAAGCGAGGCCCTGGTTTGCGGTCTCGATTGCTTTGTTGAAGTCGCCTACCGACGAGAGCGACGTGGTCTGCTCCGCAAGGCACTCCGCCCGGTCGAGATCGGTCCTGGCATGGTCGAGGAGGTGATTGAGCAGTCTCTCGGAGTTCCCGTAGTTCCCGCACATCAGCTCCGTCTTTGCCGCTTTCTGGAAGATCCGGAACGTCCGCTCGTAGTGTTCCTCCTCCCAGCAGTCATCGGGCAGGAGTTCCCTGCTCAGGGTAAAGTACTCGTTGGCCGCCTCCGTGGCAAGCGAGTCGAGCGCCTTGTTGCCGGCATGATAATTGATCTCCGAGAGCAGGTATGCCGTCTGCGGGTCCGGATTCTCCTCCCGGCCCAGGTTGAGGTGGGAGACGATGGTGAAGAGGTTATCGAGCTGCTCGAGCGCGGGATATGCGTCTTCCGGGACGGCGGAGAGAAGGTGGCTGCCCACTTCCTGGTGGATCTGCCGGCGCCTCTCTGCCGGTATGGCGTATAGCACCGCTTCCTGGACCTTGTCGTGGATGAACTGCAACTGGTTCTTGCTCTCGACGAGCAGTCCCTGGCCGAGAGCCGGTTTTAACACCTCGAAGGTCTCGAGCAGGGTCGTCCCCCGGATGAGCGAGACCTCGGCGGGCGAGAAGGTGTTCCCCATGCAGGCGCAGTACTCGAGCAGGCTTATCAGGTTCGGGGGGAGGTTTCGGATCTTCGAGGCGAAGAGGGCGACGATGGTGGTCGGCATGTGGGATCTCTGGATCCTCTCGAGATCCCATCGCCACTGCCGGTCTTCATCGAGGTACAGCAGGTCTTCGTTATGCAGGTAGGAAAGGCTCTCGCTGACGAAGAGCGGGTTTCCTTCGGTCAGCGTAGCGATGAACTCCGAGAGCGCCTCGGTCTGCGGGAGGGGCGAGTCGAGGATGTACGAGACCATCTCGTGGCAGTGTTCGGGCTTTAGAGGCTCGAGCCGGATCTCCTCTAACGGTTGGCCGTTCTCCGTTGCGCTCCGGATGAGCCTTGCTAAGGGGTGGCTCTGGTCGACCTCGTTGTGGCGGTAGGCCCCGATCAGGAAGAGGTAGGGATGGTCCCTGGAGTTTGCAAAGACGTTCTCCAGGAATTCGAAGGATGCGCCGTCGCACCACTGGAGATCGTCGATGAAGAGGGTCAGGGGGTTTTCTTTGCTTGCGAGGCAACCTAAAAACCGGTCGAAGGTGTCGTGGAACCGGTTCATCGACTCCGCCGGGGGAAGGGGCTTGATCTCGGGCTGCGAACCGATCAGGATCTCCAGTTCTGGGATGACGTCGGTCAGGACCCTCCCGTTCCGGCCCACGGCTTCCGTTATCCTGTCCTTCCAGAGAAGGACCCGCTCGTCGCTCTCGGTCAGGAAGGTCCGAAGCAGGTTTCGTATCGCCTGGATCAGGGAACTGTAGGGTATGTTTCTCTGGTAGACGTCGAACTTCCCGGACGTGAAGTAGCCCGCATGCCGGACGATCGGCCTCTGCAGTTCCTGTATCAGGCGGGTCTTTCCGATGCCGGAAAACCCGGAGATGAAGAGCGCACGGAACTCCCCCCGGGCAACCTCTTCGTATTCGCCGAGGATGGTCGCGGCCTCTCTGTCCCGGCCGACCATTCTCGATACGAACGTCGTCCTGCGGGTATGAACGTACCGCTCCAGGGGGAATTCACGGATGCCCCCGGTTGCCGCATACTCGTCGCGGCACTGCTCAAGGTCGGCAAGGAGCCCGCTGCAGCTCCGGTAGCGCTTCTCGGGCTCCTTCTGCATCAGCCTCGCGACGATCTTCGATACGATGATGGGGACGCCGGGGTTTACTTCGTGGACCGGCACCGCTGCCCTTGCGAGGTGAGAGTGTATCAGTTCCAGGGGGTCGTCGGAGAGGAAGGGAAGGCGGCCGGTCAGCATCTCATAAAAAATGATACCGAGAGAGTACAGGTCTGAGGAGACGGTCACCCGGTGGCTGATGCGGCCGGTCTGTTCCGGGGAGGTGTAGGCCAGTGTCCCCCTGACAAAGGAACGGTCATAGATGAAATGGCTGACATCCCGCACATCGACAGCGCTGACGAAGTCGATCAGCCGCACTTCCTGCGCGTCGTCCACGAGGATGTTGTTGGGTTTGATGCCCCCGTGGACGATTCCTGCTTCATGCACCTTTTCGAGCGCCGACGTGAGTGCACAGGCTATGGCAAAGAAGTCGGTGAGGGAAAACCCGGGCCGGTCTTCCATCAGCGAACTGAGGGTGGCCCCGTCGAAGTACTCCTGGACGAGGAAACAGGTCCCGTCGAGATCGCTGAACGATATGGGCGTAACCAGCCGGGGGTCGTCCAGGATCCCGAGGTGCTCGACCTTCTGCCTGAACCGGGTCAGTTTATACTCGGAGAGGTTGTTCTCCTTCAGGACCTTGAGGGTCAGCAGCTTCTCCGGATGTTTCCTGTTGTACGCCTTGAAGATGGCGGCATGCGGCGTTTCAGCCAGTCTCTCGAGCAGTTCGTAGTTGGCTAACAGCATCCTGTTCCTCTCTTTGAAAACGCATCATCGAGCAGACGGGCTTCCCGGGCGCCAGCACCGGGCTCCTGGTATATTTTGCCTGTCCGCATAATATTTAATCCCGATCCGGCATATCCGGCCTCCGACCGCCCGGGATGCCGTGAGGATTCGCTCACCCGGCAGTCATCCACCTGCCGGACAATGAGCTTTTTCAGGTGTACACTCGTGATTTCCAGCCACAATCCTGATGTCTCAGTCAGTTAATAAGTAGAGTTCTTCGAGTTATCGCTATTAACATTTGGCCTTAGGGCATCCGGAATCTCCTGCCGGGATAAGCCCTATTACCCCCGAATGCTCAAAATCAGGCAGTCACAAGCCGCACCTGCGGTGCTCACGTTCCCGGCACTCCCGGGCACACCCGCGGCCGTGCAACGAGGGGTTGTCCACGGCCACGGCGAAGCCTTATCCCTGCCCCCGACCGGCGGATCGCCTGCGGACCAGCAAGTAATCGGCAGCGATCAGCACCGCGACCAGGACCAGGGCAAGCGCTATCGCACCCTGGTTCGGCCGGGCCAGCGCCGCCGGATCGGTGTTCTGAATCACCCCGAGCGTTCCCATGAGGTTCTGGAAGATGATCGTCGAGTAGACCTCCCGAACGGCAAAGTAAAAGATGCTCGTTGCAAGGCCCGGAAGCATCAAGAAGACGATCATCATCGGGGTGTTGAACGGCGGGCTATGGGCGATATGGTAGACCCCGAAGAAGACCGTTGCCGTCACGATCCCGGTGACGAGCGCAAGATACTTCCCCGCCGGCTGCGCCAGAGATTCGCTCACCATGCCGACGGCCGTCCAGCAGACGAAGACCTCCGCGACGGATGTGGGGAAGACCTGGGCGAACCCGTTGAGAAAGACGATCGGGTCCGATGTCGGGAACCCGGCAAGGGCGTAGATGAGCGCCCCGACAACTCCTGCGAGAACAATTGCACCGACCGCATAGGGGACCGTGCGGAATCCTGTCCTGTCCGGGGAGAGTACGCCGGCCGAGAGGAAGGTGCGGATGGCGACGAGGGTTATCAGGGTCCCGATGACGATGTTCGCCACGACGGCGTAGATCAGCCTTCCCGTCGGGTCCGGGTTCTGCAGCAGGAGGATTCTCCCCTCGAGCAGCCAGGTGGCGAAGACCCAGACCAGGTAGAGCGCGACCGCGATGCCGAAGGCCTTTCCCCTGGAGAGCCCGGTGCTGCCGGGGGCTGTTTCGACCGATGTCATACGGATCAGGTATCCCGGAAATGGTAGATAACTCTTTTCCGCAGGCCTGAACCTGGTTCTTCAGCGCTGTCCCTTCTCCGTCGTTCATTCATCGAGAGAGTGGAATGGGGGTGCCTGCCGTTATCCGCAGGTGCCGGGGTAATCCGCTAACCCGGGATCAGTCCCCGCTCGCGCAGCAGTTTCTGCTCGTCTCCGGTGATATACCCAAATATCCGGGGTTTTTCGCCGATTGTCTGCACGAAATAGATATTGTCAAAATCGATCCGCTCTTCACCACCGTCCAACTTCAGGTAAACCGATACCCAGTGCACCTTTACCATCAGGTGATAGTCGTCGAGAGGATTGACCTCAAGCGACGCGATGTTCATGGATTTTGTCCCAATGCTCCTGTAGAACGCGAAACCTGCCGGAATCTGGGCGCGGAACTGCTCGTCGTTCTTCCCGCAGGCGACACCGTTCGGGTCGGCCGCGATGAAGCAGTCGGCAAACGCTCCTGCCGTGGCCTCGACGTCGATCTCCGGCGTATCGGCAAGGGCCCTGTTGAAGCCCGCGGCATACGCGGCAAAGAAGTCTTCCATCATGCTCAAACGCGCGTCTGGGTCCATTGTTTACAGGCAGCCCTGCGTGCCTTATATTCTTTGCCCTTCCGTCCTGCCGCGCCGAAACGGCAACAATTCGCCATCCTTTTAAACCCGTTTCGTCTCTTTTTCTTATGCGAACACGTGTCGGTAAAACCCTTTCCTTACGAAGCGGCCTCTGCCTGTTCGTTGCATTCCTGCTCCTGTCGGTGAATGCAGCGGCATGCACCGTCTTTGCGATAACCCCCGGCGCATCCGAAGACGGATCGATGTATGCCGGGCATACGAACGACGGCGTCGGGAAAGATTGGAGAAACATCGACGACATAAGTCTTCTCTATGTCCCCGCGGCCGACCATGCGCCCGGAGAGCAAAGAGCGGTGGTTTACGACCCGGACAGCGGTTCTGATGCGGCAGGAGGCGAGGACAGCGGTGATTCATGCCTGGTTCTCGGGTATATCGACCAGGTGCCGCACACCTACGCCTACTACACCGGGTCGTACGGCATGATGAACGAGCACCAGCTCCTCTCCGCCGAGTGCACCGACTACGCGAAGGTCGAGCTCGGTGCAGTTGAAGGAAAGCGGATCTTCTACTCCTCAGAACTCTCGAACGTGGCGCTCGAGCGGTGCACGAAAGCGCGGGAGGCGGTCGAGCTGGTCGGCAGCCTGGTCGACACCTACGGCTATTACGGAACCGGCGAGACGCTCATCTTCGCCGACCCGGAGGAGGCGTGGGTCATCGAGATCTGCTCGAGCCTCGATGAGGCGGACGGCGGGGGCCTCTGGGTCGCACAGAGGATTCCCGATGGAGAGGTCTTCGTCGCGGCAAACGAGTTCAGAATCCGTGAGGTTGTTCCCGGAAACCCGGATCAGATCTACGCAAAGGACCTCTTCAGCAAACTCGAAAAGGCGGGCGTATGGTCTCCTGCGGACGGCCCCCTCGACTGGCTCAAGGCCGTCAGCTACGGCGAGTACTCGCATCCCTACTACTCGCTGATGCGGGTCTGGCGTATCCAGGACCGGCTCGCCCCGTCGCTCAACCTGAGTCCGTACGTCGGGAATTCGTACACGAAGGCGTACCCGTTCACCGTCACGCCCGACGAGAAGGTCAACCTGACCGGGGCGTTCTCGCTCTTCCGGGACCACTAC
>DAOSER010000032.1:7181-17222 GCA_035363235.1 Methanoculleus sp. | reverse complement strand
GGCTCATCGACCTCGATGTCCTGACGCACCGCCGGATCACGGACCTCATCTCCGAACTCAACATGCTCGGCGTCATCAACACCCGGGTCGTCTCGCGGGGCCGCTACGGCCGGACGAAGGAGATGTGGTTCGATGCAACGACAAGCAAGATCGAGGAGGTCGTCACGCGCGATCCGAGGCTGGATGACCAGAGGCTTAAGCAACTCGACATCAACCGTTTAAGATCAATGTTCAGGTGAAACTATGGATGAGAAGGATCGTATCCTCCTCCAGCTCCTGGAGGAGAACTGCCGCACTCCGTTAAGCGAGCTTGCGGTGCTGGCCGAGATGAGTGAAGAGGACGCGAGAGACCGGATCGGCCGGCTGGAAGCGGCAGGCGCCATCCGCCGCTACGGGGCGGTCGTCGACTGGGAGCGAGCCGGCGACGGCAATGTCGCAGCAGTGATCGAGCTGAAGGTCTCGCCCGAGCGGGACTTCGGCTACGACCGGATTGCCGAGCGGATCGCCCGGTTCCCGCAGGTCCGGTCGCTCCGGCTCATGACCGGGGCCTATGACCTCCAGCTCCTGGTCGCCGGGCCGAGCATGCACGAGATCGCCCGGTTCGTAGCCGAGCAGATCGCCCCAATGGACCGGATCCGCGAGACGGCGACGCATATCATCATGAAGACCTACAAGGAGAACGGCACCGTCTTCGCCGAGCGCGAAGAGGTCGAGCGTCTCCCCTACTCATTCTGAGGTGAGGCACGTGAGAGATTTCGTCTCGGCCCGGGCCCGCGCGATACCCCCGTCGGGCATCAGGAGATTCTTCGATATCGCCCAGACGATGGAGGACGTCATATCCCTGGGTGTCGGCGAACCGGACTTCGTGACCCCCTGGTGCGTTTGCGAGGCGTCCATCTACTCCATCGAGCAGGGGTCGACCGCCTACACCTCAAACAAGGGGACGCCCCAGCTCCGGGGCGCTATCAGCCGCTACCTTGACACCCGGTTTAACACCCGTTACGACCCCGAAGCGGAGATCATCGTGACCTGCGGCGTCTCGGAAGCAGCTGACATCGCCATCCGGGCCGTCACGGACCCCGGGGACGAGGTGCTGGTTGCGGAGCCCTGCTACGTCTCCTACACCCCCTGTGTCTCCCTCGCCGGCGGGACCCCGGTCACCGTCCCCTGCCGGGCGGAGGACGAGTTCCGGCTGACGGCCGATGCGCTCGCGGAGAGGATCACCCAAAAGACAAAGGTGCTCATCGCAAACTTCCCGAACAACCCCACCGGCGGAGTGATGCAGGAAGCGGACTGGCGTGCTATTGCCGATCTCCTGGTCGATCACGACCTCCTCCTCATCAGCGACGAGGTTTACGCCGAACTCACCTACGACGGCGACCATTTCTCGCCGGCAACGATCCCCGAACTCCGTGATCGGACGATCACCTTAAACGGGTTCTCAAAGGCCTTCGCCATGACCGGATGGCGGATCGGCTACCTCTGCGCCCCCCCGGAGATCGCCGCGGCTGCGCTGAAGATCCATCAGTACGTCGCGCTCTGTGCCCCTGTGATGGGGCAGATCGCGGCTTATGAAGCGCTCCGGATCGGGGAAGCCGAGAAGGACGGCATGGTCCGGGAGTACCGCCTCCGGCGCAACCTCTTTGTCGACGGGTTAAACAAGCTCGGTCTTGCCTGCCACGTTCCCAGGGGTGCTTTCTACGCCTTCCCCTCGGTGGAGAGCACCGGCATGAGCGATACCGAATTTGCAGAGGCGCTTTTGCGCGAGCAGCACGTGGCGGTTGTCCCCGGAAGCGTTCTCGGGTCTTCCGGTGTCGGGCACGTACGGTGCGCCTATGCAGTCTCGCGGGACGATCTCAAGGAGGCGCTTTCCCGGATGGGGGTTTTCCTGGATCGGTAAAATGAAAAATATCTCCGTACGTATTTGAAAGCAAATCAATATTTTTTTATGGCGTTCTGCTTTCCGGGCAACTGATTGTCTGATGTCCGACAGAAAAACGACGGGCGGACAACCCCTTTATTTCCACTGGAGATGTAAATATATTCGGGGATTTTGGTTGGTCGGGATCCCGTCGCACTCGTATCGGAGAATGCACCCACTCTCCCAAACCCCGGGCAGATCTCCGGGTTCGCATCCGCGCTCCGGTACATAATCTGTAATCAGGTTACCATGCCGCTCTGGAGGAAAAGCCCGATGTACCGGTCTGGAATGCCGCCGGGAAGAATTTTCCACTGGAAATGAAGGGGTTCAGATCCCGCCGGCAGCCGGATCGAAGATGATCGACGGGTGCCAGGATTGATATATGATGATCGCGTTGCTGGAAAGGCACGATATCCGGAATATATGGGAATATCGTGGTGCGATGCAGACACATACCCGGTATCCCGCGCCTGCTAAAAGATCCGTCCGGGCGAAGGTGTTCTTTCCATTGTCCGCACTCCGAGGAATTCCGGGCCGGGGCTCTCCCACGGGGCTCGGAACGGCCCGGGGCGGGCGGTGCGGGCATCGCCAGAATCTGGTTGGCTGTAAGGGTGGTGACCCTTCTCCCGGTACCACATTGTAACGTTTATCACCCAGTATCGCTCCATCCTACTTGATAGAACAATGAGTTGTACTATTATCGTCGGCGGGTTCTTTGGTGACGAGGGAAAAGGAAAGATTGTTGCCCACATCGCTCACCAGGACAGGCCATCCATCATCTCCCGGGGCGGCGTCGGCCCGAACGCAGGGCACACTGTCCGTGTCGGAGAGAAAGAGTACGGTGTCAGGATGGTCCCTTCGGGGTTCGTCTACCCGGAAGCGGCCCTCATGATCGGCAGCGGCGTGCTCGTTGACCCCCGGGTCTTCCTGCGGGAGGTCGACCTGGTCGGCGTCCAGGGCAGGATCTTTGTTGACGGGCGGTGCGGCATCATCGAAGAGGAGCATATCGCCCGGGATAAGGCAAGCGGCCATCTCAGGGATAAGATCGGGAGCACCGGAACCGGGTGCGGCCCGGCTAACGCGGATCGTGTTCTCCGGACATCGCGGCAGGCGAAAGATGTCCCGGAGCTCGCGGATTACATCACCGACGTGGCCCAAGATGTCAACAGCGCCCTGGACCGGGACGAGGTGGTCCTCCTCGAAGGAACCCAGGGTTTCGGGATCTCGCTCTACTTCGGGACCTACCCGTTCGTGACGAGCAAGGATACCTCCGCCTCGCAGATCGCCGCCGACAACGGCGTCGGCCCGACTCGGATCGATGACGTCATCGTCGTCTTCAAGGCCTACCCGACCCGGGTCGGTGAGGGTCCCTTCTCCACCGAGATGTCGGCGGAGCGGTCGCACGAGCTCGGGATCGAGGAGTTCGGCACCGTCACGCATCGCCAGCGCCGCATCGGCACCTGGGACGGAAAGATGGCCCGCTACTCGGCGATGATCAACGGGTGCACCCAGGCGGCGATCACCGGCATCGACCGAATCGATTCGGCCTGTTTCGGCGCGACGGAGTACGACCAGCTGACCAAAACGGCGCGGGACTTCATCGCGCAGGCCGAGAGAGACATCGGCAAACCCGTCACCCTGATCTCGACGGGTCCCGAGATGTCCCAGATCATCGATCTGAGGGATGAGTTATGAGAAAAAGCCTGATGGAGATCCTCTGCTGTCCGGTCTGCAAGGGTGAACTTTCGCTGACCGTGACCGAGGAGAGCGGTGAGGAGGTGCTGGAGGGCACCCTCCGGTGCGCGGCGTGCAGCGTCGACTACCCCATCAGCGAGGGTATCCCGAACCTCCTCCCGCAGACCGCCTGTGAGGATTGATTGCGTCGATGTCGGAGATTCATTTCAACCGCCGGGGGATCAACTCCATCGAGGTTCCGGATGAGGTCGAGGGGGTACCGGGGAGCGACCTGGTTATTCGGGTCGTCAACCATGGCTCGCCGCTGCACATCACCCTCGCCTCTTCAAACTCCTCGACCTTCACCGGCTTTTTCCATGAGAACCTCTACGTGAACGGAAACGAGGAGTTCCGCATCCCCATTCGTGCAAACGCCTACCCCGGGGCCTTCAACGTTGAAGTCATCACCGGGTACGGCGCTAAAAGAGCAGAGTTCCGGGTTGTCGTCAGGGAACGCGCGGCACCGGAGCCCGAACCGGTCGAGGTTCCGGCAACTCCTGCCGTTCCGGCGACCTCGATACAGTGGCGGTCCTTTGTCCTGCCCCTCACTCTTGCCGCCGCTCTGGTGCTTTACGGGCTGTGGTTTGTCTATCGGGTTGATCTCCTGAACGCCGCTGCGTTCGCGGCGCTGCTTGCCGGGGTCATCCTCGCATGGTTGCGGCAGCGGTCGTAGTCGCCGCGTCGCTGCTGGTGGATCGGCTGATCGGTGATCCCCGGTCCCGGTACCACCCGGTAGCAGCTCTCGGCCGGTTCATCGGGTGGTGGGGGGTCCCGGGCCGCTACCCGGTCGGTCTCCAGCGGGTAGTCGGGGTTGCGGGGACCGTTCTGACCGTCTCTCTCTTTGCCGCCCCCTTTGCGCTCATCCAGTTCGCGGCTCCGTGGTATCTCTACCTCCTCCTCGCACCCTTCCTCCTCAAAGCCTGTCTCGCCTGGCGGGCGCTCGAAGAGCATACCGCCGCCGTGGTCCGGGCGCTCGAGGATGGGGGCATCGATGCCGGCCGTCGCCAGGTCGGGATGATGGTGAGCCGGGATACGGCGCGCCTCGAGCCCGAGCACATCCTCTCGGCCGCCTACGAATCGATGACCGAGAACCTGGTGGACAGCATCATCTCTCCGCTCTTCTACTTCGGGCTCTTCGGGCTCGCCGGGGCCGCAGCCTTCCGGGCGATCAACACCCTGGATGCCATGCTCGGCTACCGGGACGAGCGGCTCCGGCTCGGGTGGTTCCCGGCCCGCGCCGACGATGTTGCAAACTTCATCCCCGCACGGCTCACCGGGCTTATCCTGCTCGCCTACTTTGCGGCGAAGGGCCGCCTCAGACCGGCCTACACCGCGCTCCACCGGGATAGAAAAAAGCGGCCGGGGTTCAACGGAGGGATCCCGATGTCCGTCATCGCCGGCGGGGTCGGCATCCGGCTCGAGAAGCCCGGCATCTACACGATCGGCGATGCGGAACGGACGCTCGCGGAGGCGGGCGGCGAGATCGTCCGCGCGGTCCGGGCGGCGACGATCATCGTCGCCATCGCCGAGATCGCCGCACTATTTTTATTGGGGTTCGTGAGCTATACATAGAAGTAATGAAACTCGAGGAACTGAGATTTGGCACCGAGCTGATCAAGCGCGGCTTTGCGTCGATGCAGAAGGGCGGCGTCATCATGGACGTGGTCAACGCAGAGCAGGCCGAGCTCGCCGAAGAGGCCGGTGCCGTCGCTGTCATGGCGCTTGAGAGAGTCCCTGCCGATATCAGAGCGGCCGGGGGCGTGGCCCGCATGGCCGACCCGCAGAAGATCGTCGAGATCATCGACGCGGTCTCCATCCCGGTGATGGGGAAGGCCCGGATCGGCCACTTCGTCGAGGCGCAGATCCTGGAAGCCCTCGGCGTGGACATGGTCGACGAGAGCGAGGTGCTGACCCCGGCGGACGAGCAGTTCCATATCGATAAGACCCGATTCTCCGTGCCGTTCGTCTGCGGCGCCCGGAACCTCGGGGAGGCGTTGCGCCGCATCAACGAGGGCGCGGCGATGATCCGGACAAAGGGGGAGGCCGGCACCGGCAACGTCGTCGAGGCGGTCCGCCACATGCGGGCGATCATGGGCGGGATCCGGGCGCTGAAAGGGATGGACAGCCAGGAGCTCGTCGACCGGGCCCGCGAGATCGAGGCGCCGGTCGAGCTCGTCGTCGAGTGCGCCAACCTCGGCCGTCTTCCCGTGGTGAACTTCTCTGCCGGCGGCATCGCGACCCCTGCCGACGCGGCGCTGATGATGCAGCTCGGGGCCGACGGGGTCTTCGTCGGGTCGGGCATCTTCAAGTCCGCGAACCCCGAGGCGACCGCCCGGGCGATCGTGGAGGCCGTGAACCACTACGACGACGCAAAGGTCATCGCCGAGGTGAGCAAGGGTCTCGGCGAGGCGATGAAGGGCCTCGACGTCCATCTCCTCCGCGAAGAAGAGGTGTTGCAGACCCGTGGGCGTTAAGGTCGGCGTTCTCGCGCTCCAGGGCGATGTCGCGGAGCATATCGCAGCGTTCCGGGAGGCGCTCGCGGGCCGGCCGGGTTCATCGGTCGCGCCGGTCCGGATGCCGGCAGACCTCGCGGGACTCGACGCGCTCGCGATCCCGGGCGGCGAGTCCACCACTATATCCCGGCTGATGGGAAAGAATGGGCTCTACGAACCGATAGCGGAGTTCGAGGGCGGCATATTCGCCACCTGCGCGGGGATGGTTCTCGCGGCGGATCGGGTCGACGATCCCCGGGTGCGGACCCTCTCCCTCATCCCGATGCATGTCGCGCGCAACGCCTTCGGGCGGCAGGTCGACTCCCGGGAGGCGATGCTCGAGGTTGCCGGGCTCGCCGAACCCTTCCGGGCGGTCTTCATCCGGGCGCCGGTGGCGACGGAGGCCGGTAGCGGCGTCGAGGTGCTTGCCCGGATCCCGGAGGGGATTGTCGCCGTCAGGAGCGGCCGGCACATGGCGTTCGCCTTCCACCCCGAACTCGGCGGGGATCTCCGCCTGCACCGGATGTTTTTAGAGGGGCTCGGGGTATAGGGCCCCGGAGATCCACCTATCTTTCAACTTCCGTCGTCATCCACGATCTGTTGCGCCCACGCCCCACCTTCGGTCGTCAGGCGGTAGATGATCCAGTTCCCCTGTGCCTCGCCGGCGATCAGGTTCGCTTTCTTCAGGACGCCAAGATGGTAGGAGAGTTTCGAGTCTGCAATGCCGAGCACCGCCTTGACGATGCAGACGCAGAGCGGCTGCACGGAGAGCATCATGAGGATCTTGAGACGAAGCGGATCACCGAGCGCGCGGTGAACGCTGCTCTCCCGCTCAAGCACCACATCGTCCGGCAACTGTTCTATGAGCCCTGCAATCCCGCCACACTGACAGAGCGACTCTTCGACTCCGGGAGGGAGGGGCAGGGATATCTCCTGATACTCTTCGCCTCCTGCCATCCGACCATCACACCCTTCTTTTGAGATAATGGGAGACGAAAGTACCTATAACCTTTCGCTGCTATCGCGCGAGGTACGAGCTAGCCATTCGACAGCTGAGGAGAAAAGAGCATGGACGTCATAACCGCCGATTTGCTCGTCTGTTCTCACGGTTCCGGGCCTGCTTCCGGTCTCCACCGGTACGGGCTCCCCGGCCCTGTCCGGTCGGAGAACCTCACTGACGCTGTTCTGAATCCCGCCCCCGTCAGGCCGATCGCCGCCGGCGAGGAGGGTATCCGTGAGATCTATCCGGCGAGCCTGAAGGGGTTTTACCGCAAGCCCGCTGGTTGACCCCCCGCTTCAACTCTTTTTGAAACCAGAACATTTATCGGGTGGCGTTACTACACTATTTCAAATAATGTTGAAACGATGGAGCGTAGCACCATGACGGACGACACCAGCAAAAACCGGAAGGAAGGCATCGCCGGACGGATCAAGAATCTTTTTGCACCGGAGAGCGACTGCGGCTGCAGCGGCGGCTGCTGCGGCAACGTGAAGATTGTGCCGAAGAAGGCGGACGAGAAGAAGGAGTGACCGGGCGCGGAGCATGGCAGGAGAGGGGTCGAGGGGTTCCGTACCCGGGCGGCGTGCGAGTCTCAGAAGAGGAACAGAACAGGTGAGTAAACGACCATGGATGCCGCTTCGAACCTGATCACCGCCGGACAGTTCTTCGTCGTCATCGCCGGGGAACTGATCCTGCTCTTTGTGGGAATTACCTTCCTCGTCGGGCTCCTCCAGGCCTACATCCCCGAAGAGCGGATCCGGAGCGTGCTTGCCGGGAGGCGGCAGGGTGTCGGGAACATTATCGGCGCCGGGTTCGGGGCCCTCACCCCGTTCTGCTCCTGCTCGACGATCCCGATCCTGCTCGGCCTCCTCGACATCGGAATCCCGTTCGGGGTCTGCATGTCGTTCCTGCTCGCATCCCCCCTCTTAAACCCGGTGATCCTTGCCCTCCTCGTCGCGCTCGTCGGGGTCGTCCCGACCGCCATTTACGCCGCCTTCACCTTCACGGCCGCAGTCGTGCTGGGCTGGCTCCTCGGCCGGTTCGGCTACGAACGCTATGTCAAGGACGTGATGGTCGAAGGCCGGCCGGAGCCGTGCGGCTGTAACAGCAGCCACGGCACCCGCATCCGGGGAGCGTTCTCCTTTGCAGTCAGTCTGTTCCGGCAGGTGCTCCCCTACCTCCTGCTCGGCGCCGGGATCGGGGCGTTCATCTACGGATTCGTCCCCGAAGATCTGATCGTCGCGGTCGCGGGGCCGGACAACCCCCTCGCCATCCCGGTCGCGGCGGTCATCGGCGTCCCGATGTACATCCGGGCGGAGACGCTCATCCCGATCAGCGCCGTCCTCCTCGATAAGGGAATGGGCATCGGCGCCGTGATGGCGCTGATCATCGGCGGCGCGGGGGCGAGCATCCCGGAGGTAACACTGCTTGCCGCGATCTTCGAGCGGCGCCTACTCGCCGCGTTCGTGGCGATCATCCTCGGCGTCGCCATCCTTGCCGGCGTGGCGTTCCAGGCCCTCGCCGTCCTCTGAATCCCTGACTGAGCATACAAGAACTGAGAAAGGAACAGACCATGATCGACCTACTCACCGGCGCTCTGGCATCCGGGCTTGCCTCCGTGCTCGACTACCTCTCGGCGCACGTCCTCACCTGCCTGGTGCCGGCGTTCTTCATCGCCGGGGCCATTGCCGCGTTCGTCAAGAAGGACGCGATACTGAAGTACTTTAGCCCGGACGCACCCAGGCACATCTCCTACGGGATCGCATCGGTATCGGGGACGGTTCTTGCCGTCTGCAGCTGCACCATCCTCCCGATATTCGCCGGGATCCTCAAGAAAGGGAGCGGCATCGGTCCGGCAACGACGTTCCTTTTTGCCGGCCCCGCCATCAACATCCTCGCGATCATCTACACCGCATGGGTGCTCGGCTTCGACCTGGGTATTGCCCGGGCGATCTCGGCGGTTCTGCTCGCCATCGTCATCGGGCTTGCCATGGCGCTGATCTTCCGGTCGACGGACGTTGAAACGCTCAAGAAGAAGGCGATGGCGCCGAGCGTCGCCGGGGCCTGCGAAGAGGAGAAACCGCGCTGGGTCACGCCGGCGTTCTTCGCCCTCATGATCGGCGTGCTGGTCTTCGGTGCCTCGCCGCTCGACTGGACGCTCCGGCTCGGCATTGTCTACATTCTCACGCTCGCGATCGCCATCCTGCTCATCTACTACTACGACCGGGACGAGGTGACCGACTGGGGGATGGAGACCTGGGACCTGACGAAGAAGATCTTCCCCATCCTGATCGCGGGAACCTTCATCGTCGGGATCATTGCCTTCTTCCTCCCACCCGAGACCTTCCAGCCCTACTTCGGGAACAACTCGCTCGTGGCGTGCTTCCTCGCGGCGATCGTCGGGATGATCCTCTACATGCCGACGCTGCTTGAGGTCCCGATCATCGGCACGACGTTCGGCTACTCGGCAGGCCTCATGGCGGCAGGACCAGCGCTCACCCTCCTGCTCGCCGGGCCGACGGTCAGCCTCCCCTCTGTCCTCGTCATCCACCGGATCATCGGGCTGAAGAAGACGGCAGCCTACGTGGCGCTGGTGGTCGTCTTCGCGACCATTGCCGGGTTCCTGTTCGGCAACGGGATGCTACTACTCTAGGAGAGAACCATGGAGACAAAGAAGAGAGAGAAACCCTGCTGCGCTGCCGAAGCCATGCGCCGGATCCGCCGGATCGAGGTCGGCGGGGTCGTCGTCGGGCTCGCGATGCTCGATGATGCCTTCCAGGACGTCATCGATCGCGGCATCGCGGGCGAAACCGCTATCGGCGATGAACTCGTCAGGCAGATAAAGATCTACAACTACATCCCGAAGGAAGCGGAACCGCTCTACCGGGCGGCGC
>DAOSER010000032.1:0-7104 GCA_035363235.1 Methanoculleus sp. | reverse complement strand
CGTCAAGGTCGACGATATCACCGAGATCATGGACCGCGGCGTGATGCTGACCCCCGCCCTCGCCGTCGACGGCGAACTCAAGGTCTCCGGCCGGGTGGCGGACGTCAAGGAGATCAAGGAGATCCTGCAGGGGTGACGGGCATGGCCCGCGAACGGCGCGTAATTGTCGCCTGCTGCGGAGGATCGTATGCCGGGCAACTTGCCTGCCGGGGCGCGGTGTGGCTCGCCCGTGAAGGCTACGGTGACCTTGTCGGCGTCGCGGCCGTCGCCGCCGGGCATGGCCCCGAGATAGAACGAGTGCGGGCTGCAGACGACATCGTGGTCATCGACGGCTGCGAGACCGGCTGCGCCCGGGCCATCCTTGAGCGGCTGGGTCTTGAGCCCGACCAGTACATCGTCGTTGCCGGGCTCCCCCTCCGGTCGACCGGCTACCTCGGGATCGACCCTCAGGACGTCAATGCGGTCGTCTCCGCCGGATGGGTGCGGGACGCCGGGACCTGCACTCTCCGGAGGAGGAGAAACCATGGTGCTGATTGAAGTATTTGGGACCGGTTGCGCCAAGTGCAAGCGGATGATCAAGAACGTCGAGATCGCGGTCGGTGACCTCGGGATCGATGCGGATGTACGAAAGATCGAAGACCTCGATACGATGATCGAGCGGGGCGTGATGCTGACGCCGGCGCTCTACGTCGACGGCGAGGCCAAAGTCGTCGGCCACGTCCCCTGCGTTGAGGATATCAAACAGATACTGCTCGGAGAGAAGTGAGATGGCAGAACAGACAGTGCCCCGGTGTGCCTGTGGGGGTGGTGCGGAGCCGGAAGGCGGAACGAAGCGGATCATCTTCGCCTGCGCCGGCGCATCGAAGGCCGGACAGATCTCGAACGAGGCTGCAGTTCAGTTAACAAACGAAGGATACGGGAAGATCGCCTGCACGGCATCCCTCGCCGTCGGGACGCCCTCGATCAAGAAGAAGGTCGAGGCGGCCGACGAGGTGATCGTCATCGACGGCTGCCCGGTCGGCTGCGCCCGCCAGATCGCCGAGATGGCCGGGGTTACGCCCGACCAGGAGATCGTGGTCACGGACCTCGGGATCGAGAAAGGCGGGGGCCTCGACCTCTCCGAAGAGGACGTGGAGACGGTTGTCTCCGCCGCCTGGGAGGGACGGGGAAGAGAGAAGCAGGAGCAGAAGCCTGAGGACTCCGGTGGATGCGGCTGTGGTTGCGGTACCGATTGCGGCTGCGAGGGATCGACGGATACCCTCGTCGTCGAATGGCGGCATATCGGAAGAGACATCGAGAACACCTGCGGGCGGTGCGGCGAGACCGGGAAAGCGGTGAGAGAAACGGTCGATCGGATCCGCGCAGTCCTTGAAGATGCGGGCATCACGGTCAAATTCGTCGAGAACGTCCTTCCGCACGATGCGGTAGCAGACTCAAACAGCATCCTCTTCAACGGCGTGCCGCTCGAGGATCTCATCGAAGGCATGGAGGTTACCAGCACACCCTGCGCCTCCTGCGCCTGTATCACCGGGCAGGACGACGTCGAGTGCCGTGCGGTCGAGTATGGCGGCGAGCGTTACGAGTCGATCCCACCCGAACTGATCGCCCGGGCGGTGCTGAAGGCGCTTGGCCTGGAGTGAGATCGTGAGGAAGAGGTTCTTCTTCGTCTGCACCCATCGTTCCGCACGCCCACAGGTGGTGGAGGGAAGGATCTGCCCTCTCTTCCCCCGGATCGATACGGCGTTCGGGGCGGTCTGAATGGCGTTCACCGTCATCACCTGTTCCGGGGTCTCGAACACCGGGAAACTGACGGCCCAGACCGGGCCGGCGCTCGTGCGCCGGTGCGGCGGGAGGATCGAGGCCTGCATCGCGGCAACCCGGCCGACGGCGTCGCTGGAGGCCGCGGTCCGGCACGCGGATCGCATCCTGATGCTGGACGGGTGCGGCGATTGCTGTGGGAGGAAGAAGTTACAGGCGCTCGGGGTCGAGCCGCACCTGCATATCGTCGCGACCGACTGCGGCATCGCAAAGAACGGGATGGCCGAACCCCGGTTCGACGAGATCGAGCGCCTCTCGGCCGCCGTTATGGATGCGATCAGGGGATGAATGCCGGCTCCAGACCTTTTTTGTTAGCAGGTGTCTGACCGGCTCTTTCGCTCTCCATGCAAGATCGGGCAGGCTGCTTTCCCACCGGCGGCGATCACTTCTCCCGGTGCTCACCAGAATGAATTATATATCCGGTTGAACAACAGGTCAGCGCCATTTCAAGATATCTTGTAATGATATCCCAGCACCAGGGGTGTCCCTGATGAGACGAACACACGTGAGTAACTCCGAACCCGGGCGCACACAGGAACAGTTCCCTTGTAGCGCCCTCGCCCGGAAGATCCTGCCGATCGTTGCGCTGTCGGTCCTCCTGGCGTTGACCGCCCTCTCTGCGGGGTGCACGACAGCACCCGGCGGAGCGGACGCCGCATCAGTCTCGCCGCTCAACGGCACCGTCACGAAAGTCGAGGTCATCCACTTCACCGCGCCGAACCAGTGCTACTCCTGCGTGGTGCTCGGTGACTATGCCGAAGAGACCGTGAAGACGCACTTCCCCGAAGAACTTGGCTCCGGGAAGGTGATCTTCGACCACATCGATATCGCCGACCCGGAAAAGAAGGAGTTCGTCGAGCGCTATGGTGCGACCGGCTCGTCGCTCTGGGTCGGCACCTACGACGACCGGGGCGGATTCTACAAAGAAGAGGATACGCGGGTCTGGTACAAACTCAACGATAAACCCGGATTCATGCAGTACCTCAATGCGCTGATCGAGATGCGCCTTGCAGGGGACTTCTCGCAATGAGCCTGATGGGGTTCATGGAAACGATGGGGACGAGCAGCGTTCCTCTCGTCGCCGCGTTCTTCATCGGGCTGATGATGGCCCTCTCCCCCTGTCCGCTCGCGACGAACGTCGCCGCGATCGGTTATCTCTCCCGCCGGATAGGGAGCCCGGGGCAGACCCTCCTCGCCGGGTCGCTCTACAGCGCGGGGAGGATGGTCGTCTACGTCGGGCTCGCGGCGCTGATCGTCATCTTCGGCCTCTCCGTTCAGGGGATCTCGCTCTTCCTCCAGTCCTGGGGGGAGATGCTGGTCGGCCCGCTGCTGATCGCCATCGGGGTCGTGATGCTCGATCTCGTCCCACTCCCCTCCTTTGGGGGCGGCGGCAGGCGTTTTGCCGCGTTCAAAGAGCGGGTTGCCGACCGGGGGCTCTCGGGAAGTTTTCTCCTCGGTGTGCTCTTCGCACTGACCTTCTGCCCGTTCTCGGCGGTTCTCTTCTTTGCGATGCTGGTCCCGCTGGCGCTCCGGACCTCCGACCCGCTCGGGGTGCCGGCGGTCTTTGCGGTCGCGACCGCTCTGCCGGTGATCGCGTTCTCGCTGATCATGGTGACCGGGATTGCGAAGGTAGGGAGCGCGATGAAGGCGGCGGAGAAGTTCGAGTACTGGACGCGGCGCATCGTCGGGGTGCTTTTCGTCGGGATCGGGGTCTATCTTCTCGCGGCAATGCTGATCGCATGACAGGCGGGAGTGAGAAAAAAGACGAAGGATGCATTGGTTCAGGGGTAAAGAAACTCTTCTCTTTTTGAGCGGAAGACTGCGCGAACGCTGGTGACCCAGTGAGCCGGAATACCCTGACAGTTCCATGGCATCACGTACGGCCCCTACTCGCCTGATAACGTGTGTTTTTATATTTCAACTCTAGAGTATTCTCCAGGATGGGTCCCGCCGTGACCGGGGAGATCGTTAACGAAATACTGAGCTCTGCACAGACGGTCGCGTCTTTCCCCGGCGGCCGGGCCGGTCGGGAGGAGATGGCATGCCGAACGTGATCGAGGTCGAGAACCTCACAAAGACCTTCGGCACCGTCACCGCCGTGGACCGCGTCTCGTTCGAGGTCCGGGAAGGAGAGATATTCGGGTTCCTCGGGCCGAACGGCGCCGGGAAGACCACCACCACGCGGATGCTCACCGGCGTCGTCCCGATGGACGGCGGGAGTGTGAGGATCTTCGACCACGATATCCGAAAAGAACCCGTCCGGGCGAAGCAGCGGTTCGGCGTCGTCCCCGAGACCTCGAACGCCTACGTCGAGCTCACCGCGTGGCAGAACCTCATGCTGATGGGCGACCTCTACGGGCTCGACCGCACCCGGGCAGAACGGCGGTCACGCGACCTCCTCGAGACCCTTGGTCTCTACGGGAGGAAGGACCAGAAGGTGCGGGGCTACTCGAAGGGGATGAAACAGCGGCTCATCCTCGCCATGGCGCTCCTCCACGAGCCCGAGCTCCTCTTTCTCGACGAACCGACGAGCGGGCTTGACGTGCAGAGCACGCAGATGATCCTCGTCCTGCTGCGCGACCTGAACGCGGACGGAACCACCATCTTCCTCACCACCCACAACATGGAGGAGGCGAACCGCCTCTGCGACCGCATAGGCATCATCCGTGCCGGGAAGATCGTCGCGATCGACGCGCCCGAGAGGCTGAAGGCCGCGATCGACCGCGTGCACCGGCTTGAGGTGAGCTTCGACCGGCCGGTCTTTGCCGACGTCCTCGCGGGACTCGACGGCGTGGCCGGAGTGAACCGGACGGGGGATAAGTGGCGGATCGTTACGGAGGATCCGGATCTCACCATCCGGTCTCTCGTGGCCTTCGGCGGCGATTGCGGTGTGGCGATCCTCACCTTAAATACCCTCGCCCCATCGCTCGACGAGGTCTTCCTGCGGCTGACCGGGGAGGAGCAACCGTGAACCCGGCGGCGTACGGCGAGCAGGCGCGGCGGGCGTGGGCGATCGCCAGGAAAGACATCCGCGTCTACTACCTCAAGGGCCCGGTGCTCATCTTCGGGATCTTCATGCCGATCTTCCTCTTTCTGGCCTTCTTCCTGGGCGGCCGGGACCTCCCTCTCGCGTTCCTCCTCTCCGGGCTCGTGGGGATGACCCTCTTCTTCACCGCGACCGCCGTCTCGCCGGCAATCTTCCCCTGGGAAGGGCAGGCAAGGACACTCGAACGCCTTGCCACCTGCCCCGTCACCATCGAGGCGATCGTCCTCGGGGACATGATCGCCTCCGTCCTCTTCGGGATCGGGGCCACGGCGGTCACCATCCTCCTCGCGGTCGGGCTCGGTCTGCCCCTCCTGCACGGCATCGTGCTCGTGGTATCAATCCCCATTGCAGCATGCTGCTTTTCGGCAATCGGCATGCTCCTTGCCGTCCCTCCGACAAACGTCCCCTCGAACATCATGATGCTCTCCACCCTCCTGAAGTTCCCGCTCGTCTTCATATCTGGCATCTTCGTCCCTCTGGAGCAGATGCCGGCGTGGGGGCTCATGCTTGCGGCCTGCTCGCCGCTCACCTACTTCACGGACGTCGTCCGCTACGCGTTTTCCGGCGCACACCACTTCCCGGTACTGGTCGATATCGCGGCGCTTGCCCTCTTTGCCCTGGTCTTCACCGCCGCCGCGATGCACCTGCACAGGCGGAGCATGCCGCGGAGGATCTGATCCGGTATAGCGGCAGGAAGATGTCTCATCGCTACCAACAGTGGAGGTGCACCATGAAGAAGGAACTCGTCATCGAATGGAAGCACGCTGAAGGGAACGCCGAAAAGACCCGTGAAGAGTTTGAGGAGACCGGGATGACGCTTGCAGCCGTTCTCGCGGAGATCCGCATGCTCCTCGAGATGGAGGGCGTCACCGTCCGGATAGTCGAGACGGTCGCGGAGCCGGAGAGCCTCCTCTTCAACGGCATCCCGGTCGAGGAACTCCTCGAAGGGGTCGAGGTGACCACGACGACCTGTGCATCCTGCGCATCCTGCGACACCTGCGGGGAGGAGGGGACGGAGTGCCGGACGCTCCGCTACAACGGCGAGGAGTACGGGGCGATCCCGCCGGAATTGATCGGGCGGGCTGCCGCAAAAGCGCTCGAGATTGAGTGAGGGGTGGTTCCGCCTTATTCCTCCGGGCCGTAGCAGCGCCGGAGGATCACCGGGGTGCTCCGCGGCGCCCCGGCAGCCGTATCCGCAAACAGCGCTGGAGCGCCGATACAATCTCCCGGAACCGGAGGCACCGGAACCGGGGAGAACGCCTGCGCCTCCCGCCACTCCCAGACGGCATCCATCACGGCTTCCGCGGTCTCCATGACGCTCGCGCTCCCGACGTCCACCACGACGGGGTTCTGGATGTTCCAGCGCTCGACGACGGTATGGAGGAGCCGGCGCCGGACCGTCCAGACCATCGGCGGGTGCGGGTGCGCGAGCAGGCGGTCGAGCTGCTCCGCCCAGACCCCGCCCTGGAGCTCGAACCTCCCCACTTCATCGATGACCATCAGATCGGTCTCCCGGGAATCCGGCGGCGCGAGCGCCCGGCGGCCGAACGCGAGCCCAACAGGCTGGAAGTAGAACCGGCCGTGGGCCTCGCACCGGGGATCGGGGTCGATCGAACAGAGTTCTTCGTGCTCGCCGGTGGCGAGGTCGACGAGGGTGAACCCCGACCTCCGCCCGTCCCGCATGTGTCCGGGGGCGATGACCCCGCGGACACGCACGTTCAGCCCGACGATGAGCCCGAGCACCAGGTGCAGAAACGTCGTTTTGCACTGGCCCTGCCCGCCGGTGATGATGAAGACCGGTGCCCGGCGGTTCATCCGGGGACCCCTCCGCTGCCGAAGGTCGGATGGGGAATGTTCGCTCCGGAGTGCATGCATATACTTCCGGGCTAATCATATAAATTATTTTTACTTATCGGGTTTGTTTATGTTATGTAGTTTACCGGGTGAACCGGTCCCGGCTGCAGGGCCTCCCGGCATGCCGCCCTCCATCAGTATAAGTAGAAAAACGGGACAATACCATAACGGAGTTAATGATTATGGCAGAGAAGAACGTCGTGCTCCACACGACCATGGGAGACATCACGATCCGCCTTTATGACGACATGCCGGTGACCGCGGGGAACTTCGAGAAACTGGTCCGGTCCGGGTTCTACGACGGCACGATCTTTCACCGGGTCATCGCCAACTTCATGATCCAGGGCGGCGATCCCACCGGCACCGGAACGGGCGGGCCGGGCTAC
>DAOSER010000031.1:0-17337 GCA_035363235.1 Methanoculleus sp. | reverse complement strand
CGTTCATGAGCGGAACCAGCGAGAGGATCATCTCCGCTACGCCGCCGCTCTGGTACGTCGAGTTCACGTGAAGGACCCGCTTCCCCTGAAGCCCTGCCGCCTTGCGGCAGATCTCGGAGATGACATCGTCGCCGACGATGGGCCGGTGGTCCTCGAGTGTCCGGCCGTTATCGCAGATGCAGGTTATTCCATCCATGTAGGCCATTGCAAATCTCCCCCTCAGAGACACTGTAGTGACTTACTACACAGAGCATCTGTGCCCACGGATTAATAAATATATGTATGGAAAAATAATTCTTATAATCAAGATTTTCACCTATCAGACAATTTATATGTATTAAATATGGATTTGCACAATGCATTGTTATGGCATGCAAGACGAAAAAAGTTAATAAAGTGACATGATTCTGACCCTCCAGAATGGTGCTTCAGGGGGGAGCGCGAGGGCTCCGTTTGCGCAGCGCACCATTCAAAGTCCGGGGAGAAACGCCAATATAAACCGGAATCCTACCATTATGCAGTGCGATGTATCGAATCCACGCCGGGAACGGCGGTAATGAACCCGGGCACACGCCTCTGCTTACCACCTTCGACGGCGTAACCTTCAGGAGGATGCCGCCGGGGGCCGACGCCGTCTACGTCGTCGGCGAGTACCGCATCGACGATATCCGGCCGGATGATATCGTCCTGGACCTCGGAGCCAACGTGGGCGCTTTCTGCATCCGGGCTGCCCGGCGGTCACCGCACGTCCTGGCCGTCGAACCCATCCTTGCGGAGGCTCTCCGGGAGAATATCGGGAGAAACAACGCCGCAGTTGCGGTGGTCGACGGTGCGCTCGGTGCGGGGGAGAGGGTTCGGATCACCTGGGGAGAGAGGACGCTCACCGTGGCGACCCGGACCCTCGGGGAGTTTGCCGCCATGGCCGGGGGGTGCGATTTCCTGAAGTGCGACTGCGAGGGAGCGGAGTGGTCGATCCGGCCCGAAGACCTCGACGGGGTGCGCCGCATCGAGATGGAACTCCACATGCCGCCGATCGGGGGGCCGATGAACAGGGTGCTCCTCGATTACATCGGGAGGCATTACAACTTTGAGATTGAGCGGAAGCCCGGCTACGACGTGAGAGGCGTGATGGGAGTCCTGCATGCCGTCCGCAAGAACGGCAGGTGAAGATCCCGCTGTCTGCGCGGGACGGAAGGGTTCAGACTCTCCCGACCCGGATAAAAATACTCGAAAATACCCCGAGATCGGAGGGATCACGACCCACCGGCATGCATAAATAGGAACCCACGACAACGCCCGGGGTGGTGAGGCAGCATGGTACAGGCAAAGGAAGGCGACACCGTCAAGGTGCATTACACAGGTAAACTGGAAGATGGAACGGTTTTTGACAGTTCAGAAGAGCGAGCCCCGCTGGAATTCACCATCGGCAGCGGGCAGATCATCCCGGGGTTCGAACAGGCCGTGATCGGCATGGAGCCGGGAGAAGCAAAGACCGCCACGATACCTCCCGAAGAGGCGTATGGTCCCCACCGTGAGGACATGACGCTCACAGTGGATCGGGGTCAGTTCCCCGAGGAGATCAACCCCGAACCGGGTCAGCAACTCCAGATTCAGCAGCCCGACGGCAGGGCAGCCGTCGTCACCGTCAGCGACGTCTCGGCATCGACCGTGACCCTGGACGCGAACCACCCGCTGGCCGGACAGCCCCTGACATTCGATATTCGGCTCGTGGATATCGTCAGCCCAGTGCAGGAGCAGGCAGCCGGGTAATCTCCTAAGACCCGAGCAACCTTTTTAAATCCGGAAGCGGGCGGGTGTTGGCGATATCGTCCTCCGAGAGCCATCCCCGCCGGGCGGTCGCGACCCCGAACTCCATGTAGCGAAGGTTTTCCCGGCGGTGCGCATCCGAACCAAGCGAGAGTCGGACACCCGCCTCGCGGGCCGCACGGGCGTTGACGTCGGAGAGGTCCAGCCTGCCCGGGAACGCGTTGATCTCCATCATAACCCCGAGCGCTGCGGCGGCATCAAAGACCATGGCGAGATCGATCCGGTAGGGCTCACGGGAGAGGAGAATCCTTCCCGTCGGGTGGCCGATGATATCGACGTGATCGTTCTGCATCGCCGTGAGCACCCGTTCGGTCATCTCTTCCTCGGACTGCTTGAACCCCGAGTGAACGCTCGCCACCACCACGTCGAGGTCGGCGAGGATGCTGTCCGGGAGGTCGATCTCACCGTCCATGCCGATGTTGCACTCGGTGCCGGAGAGGATGGTGAAGCCGTCGTCGCTTTGCCGGTTGATCCGTTCGATCTCCTGCACCTGGTCGGCCAGGCGCCCGGGGGAGAGACCGCGGGCGATATGGAGGGTCTCTGCATGGTCGCAGATGGCGATGTACTCGTAGCCGAGCGCCCGCGCTGCCTGCGCCATCTCCTCGATGGAATGGGCGCCCTCGCTCCAGCTGGTGTGGACGTGAAGGTCGCCTTTGATCGCGCCGTAACCGACGAGGTCGGGCAGGGTCCCGGTCCGTGCGGCCTCAATCTCGCCGCGGTCCTCCCGGAGTTCCGGCTCGATCCAGGCAAGGCCAAGGGCCCGATAGACTCCGGCCTCGTCTCTTCCCGCGACCGGCCGGCCGGTTGCAAGGTCCACGAGACCATACTCGTTCAGCCGCCAGTTCCTCGCTATCGCGAGTTTGCGCATGGCAATGTTATGCTCCTTCGATCCCGTGAAATACTGGAGCGCAGCCCCATAGTGCTCGTCCTCCACCACCCGGAGGTCGACCTGGATGCCGGTCGAAAGCACCACCGAAGTCTTCGTCGTCCCCCGGACGAGAACCCGTTCGACCCCAGGGAGGATGGCAAAGACCTCCATCACCTCCTCCGGGCGCGAAGAGGTCACGAGGATGTCCACATCCCCGATCGTCTCTTTTCTCCGGCGTATCGATCCGGCGAGGCTCACCTGCCCGACGGTGGGAAGCGCCGCAAGCCGCCGCTCGATATCCCGGGCGACAGGAAGGATGTAGCCGAGGAGACGGCGCTCCTGTGCTGTCCTGCTCAGCCGGATGCTCGCGAGGATGTTCTGTTCGGTCTTTTCTGCAAAGCCGGGGAGGTCGCGGATCCGGCCGGCCTTCGCGGCCGCCTCCAGGTCGTCGACGGTCCGGATGCCGAGTTCCCGGGAGAGGGCGATCGCCTTCTTCGGCCCGATCCCCTCGAGCCGGGTCAGGTACTGCACGCCCTCCGGGAGTTCTTCGCGGAGAGAGATGAGATACCTGAGGTTGCCGGTCTCGACGATCTCGCGGATCTTTTCGGCGATGCTCTTACCCACGCCAGGGATCGCGTCGAGGTCTCCTTTCCGTGCAACGTCGGCGACATCCTCCGGCAGGGTCTCGATCGCCTGCGCCGCCCGCCGGTATGCCTGCGGCTTGAACCGGACACCCTTGATCTCCAGGAGGTCGGCGACTTCATAGAGGATCGCCGCGACCTCGATGTTTGTCACCCGTGAAAGCGTCTCCATCGTCACACCTCACGCTGCCGGCGAAACATTGCCGCGACCTCCGCGGCCGTCGTCGCCTGTTCCGGGCTTTTTTCGTCCCGCCACCGTACGAACCGCGGGAACCGCAGAGCCAGCCCCCGCCGCCGCTCCGCGTCCCAGTTGCAGGTATGGACCGGGCTCTCGGTGATCTCGAGCCCGAGCACCTCCACGACCTGGGCCGGCGCAAACCAGAAGTCAGGCACCGCCTGCGGGTTCACCATCACCCGCGCCGGCTGCCGGTCCACCTCTACCGCGGCAAGCCGACGGGGGAGGTCTGCGAGATCCTGGTCCGAGAACCCCGTCCCCATGCCGCAGACCGTCTGGAAGAGGTCCTCCTCGTGATTGTAGGCGGCGCAGAGGACCGAACCGTAGATCCCTGCCCGCCTCCCCCGGCCAGCGTTGGCGCCGACGATGACCAGGTCAAGGGTATCGGAAAGACCGGGGGCATAATCGCTCTTCCACTTGATCCACTGCCACTCCCGCGCCCCCGCCCGGTAGAACGAGTCCTCTGCACAGGACTTGCAGACGACCCCTTCAAGCCCCCGCTCGACGCAGGCGAGGTAGAACTCCGTGATCCCGTCGGTGTCCCCTGTTACGATACGGTCGGCAGGAGAGATGTAGTTATCCCGGCCGAGGACCTCCTCGAGCCTCGCCCGCCGCTCGGGGTAACTCCTGCAGAGGCAGGACTCGCCGTTCAGGTAGAGGAGGTCGAAGGCCCGGTAGGTTGCGGGGATCTCGCCGGCGACCTCACTGACGCGGTGCTTTCGGCGCCGCCGCATCAGCGTCTGGAAGGGGCGGTAGGTGCCGGACGCATGATCGAACGCGACTGCCTCGCCGTCGAGGATCGCCGCGTCAGCCCGGACATACTGCCGGACGTGGCGGACGACGTCGGGGTACTGGTGGGTGACGTCGGTCAGCCGCCGCGAAAACAGGGTGACGTCGTCACCGTCCTTGTGCACCTGGATCCGCTCGCCGTCGTACTTCTCCTCGACGGCGATGACGGGAGAGCCGATCCGCTCAAGGATCTCCGATATCCGGGCGACCCGCTGGGTGAGCATCGGCCGGATGGGCTTATGAAGGGTAATGGGGATCGCCTGCACCCCGAAAAGGCCCTCCTCACGGAGCGTCCGGGCTACGTGGCCGATGTCGGAGGAGATATTGTAGGCATGCTCAAGAGCCGGGCGCTCTCTCTTCGACCCCAGAAATGCCTCCGCCAGCGCATCGAGTAAGGTCATGTCCCCGACGCCGAGCCGCATCTCTCCGGTGGCGAGGCGCGAGATGTAGCGCCGTTCCGGGGGCGTGGCGTCGGCGAGCAGCCCTGCGAGGAGGCTCACCTTCCGCTCGGCCGAACCCGGGCCGGACGCACCGGCGATCCCGGAGAGGCCACAGTGGACGTCGGCGACCGTGAGCGATTCCGTGGCCGGGGACGTGATGAGCCGGAACGCGGCATCGCCATAATCGCCGAGCTCCCGCGCCGTTGCCTCGACGCCCGAGGGGTCGGTTCCAGCCGCAAGGGCGATCGCTGCCGCCGCGGTCCGGCCCCCGATGCCCAGGTTCACCTCGCTGTAGCCGGGACCGATCTCCCCCAGCACAAAGTAGCAGACGATCCCGATCTCGTCCAGCGCTGCAGCGGCGAGCAGCCGGGCAAGAAGCGCGATCATCTCGTTCCGGGACGATGTCGTGCTGAGCCGCTCAAAACATGAGGCGAGGGTTGCGAATTTCACGGTTACCGGGTCTGTTCACTGCCGGGCCCTACTTGAACATTGCGGTATGCAGTCCCGGGGGTCGGCTTTATCACCGGCGGAGATGTGGTAGGTGTATGGAACCGCTGATACGGGTCGAACCTCCAGGCGAGAAGGCCCGCGAAGTGCTCCGTCGGGACGCGGCGGTCATCTCCCCGTCGACCATGCGGGAGTATCCCCTCGTGCTCCAGAAGGCGAGCGGTGTGAACCTCTGGGACGTCGACGGCAACCGCTACCTCGACTTTACTGCCGGAATCGCCGTGATGAACGTTGGCTGGAACCACCCGAACGTCGTCTCCGCGATCAGAGAGCAGGCAAAGTACCTCTCCCACGGGGCGTTTATGGACTTCTGCTCCGAACGTCCCGTACAGTGCGCCGAAGAACTGGTCGGGTTCCTCCCGGCAGGGCTCGACCGGGTCTACTTCTCCAACTCCGGAGCGGAGAGCGTCGAGGCGGCGATGAAACTTGCCCGGCACCACACCGGCCGGAACTACTTCATCGCGTTTCACCGCGGGTTCCACGGGCGGACCTACGGGGCTCTCAGCCTCACGGCCGGGAACGTGATCCAGCGCCGCGCCTTCGGGCCGTTCCTGCCGGCGATCCACGTCCCCTATCCGGACCCCTACCACCCGTTCGGCGGCGATCCCGCAACCTGCGACGCCGACGTCGTGGCGTTCCTCGAAGATACTGTCTTCCGCACCGAAGTCGCGCCCGACGAGGTCGCCGCAGTCTTCGTCGAGCCCGTGCTGGGGGAGGGCGGTTACGTCGTCCCGCCGCCGGACTTCCTCCCCCGGCTGCGGTGGCTCTGCGACGAGCACGGGATCCTCCTTGTGGCGGACGAGGTGCAGTCGGGGTGCTTCCGGACCGGGCGGTTCCTCGCCTCCACGCACGCCGGCGTCGTCCCGGACATCGTTTGCCTTGGAAAAGCAATAGGCGGGGGGCTGCCGTTCGGGGTCACCGTCGCCTCCGATGAGGTCATGGACTGGCCGCCCGGGTCGCACGCGAGCACCTTCGGCGGCAACAACCTTGCCTGCGCCGCATCGCTCGCTGTGATGGACCTCCTCCGTGAAGAGGGGTTTGGGGACCGGGTGACGGCCCGGGGCGAATACCTGGAAAAGCGCCTGCGCGAACTCGCAGACCGGCATCCGGTCATCGGCGATGTCCGCGGCCTCGGGCTCATGGTCGGGATGGAACTGGTCCGGGACCGAGCCGGAAAGGCGCCGGCACAGGCCGAGCGGAAGGCGATCCTCCAGGATGCGTTCAAGCGGGGCCTCGTTCTCCTCCCCGCGGGGGAGTCGGTAATCCGGGCGAGCCCTCCCCTGATCATGGAGGAGGAAGATATCGATGCGGGGGTTGTGATCCTCGATCAGGTGCTGGAGGGTCTTACGGGAGGTTGATGATATGCAGAAGTCAGGAAAAATAACCTATGTTTCGCTTGAGACTGACGAGAGTTTTCATGGCGAGTATGAGGCCGCTCTGCTCGCGATCGAACAGGAGTTCGGGGAGCGCCATCCGATGTACATCGGCGGGCGGGAGGTCACCGCTCCGGGGGAGTTCGAGGCGAGATCCCCCATCGACCCGGACATCCTGCTCGGGACGTTTCCCGAGGGGGGAGAGGAGCATGCCCGTCAGGCGATCGCTGCGGCGAACGAGGCTTTCTTCGAGTGGAGCCGGCGGGGCTGGCGGGATCGGGTCGCGATCGTCAGGAAGACTGCCGACGCAATAGAGGGTCGGCTCTTTTTGCTCGCAGCCCTCCTGACCTATGAGGCAGGAAAGACCCGCTACGAGGCGCTGGCGGAGGTCGGCGAGGCGGTCGACATGCTCCGCTACTACTGCGGGATCTACGAGCAGAGCAACGGCTACGTCTTTCCCATGCACTCGCCGGCACCCGGCGAGGAGGTCCGGAGCGTTATGCGCCCGTACGGTGTCTGGGCGGTTATCTCCCCGTTCAACTTCCCGGTAGCGCTTGCCGCAGGCATGATCGCCGGGGCGCTCCTCACCGGGAACACGGTCGTCTTCAAACCGACGAGCAAGACGCCGCTCTCGGGAATGAACCTCTACCGACTCTTCGTGGAGGGCGGGGTCCCTCCCGGTGCGCTTAACCTGGTGACCGGACCCGGAGGCCCCTTCGGCGAGGCCGTGGTTGCCCACCCGGATGTCGCCGGGATCGCGTTCACCGGCTCAAAGGCCGTGGGAACGTGGCTGGAGAAGCAGTTCGCCACGATGCAGCCCTATCACAAGCCGGTGGTGGCGGAACTGGGGAGCAAGAACCCGACGATTGTCACCGCGAGCGCTGAAATCGAGAAGGCGGTCGAGGGCGTGGCCCGGGCGGCCTTCGGGTTTGCGGGACAGAAGTGCAGCGCCACCTCCCGGGTCTACGTCCATTCCTCGGTTGCAGAACGGTTCTTGCAGGCGCTTAAGGACCGGACGGAGCGGATGGAGGTCGGCGACCCGCGGCGGCGGGAGGCTGCGTACGGCCCCCTGATCGATGACAATGCGCGGCAGACCTTCCAGAAGGCGGTCGAGGAGGCGATCCGGGACGGCGGCAGGCTTGTTGCCGGCGGGGAGATGCTCGATGACGGGATCTACGGCCGGGGTGTCTACGCCAGGCCCACGGTCATCACCGGTCTTGCGCACGGCCACCGCCTCTTTAAGGAGGAGCTCTTCGTCCCGATCCTCGCCGTCGGCACCTTCGAAAGCCTGGATGAGGCATTCACCCTCGCGAATGCAACGGACTACGGCCTGACGGCCGGGATATTTGCCGAGGACCCCGAGGAGATCCGGTACTTCTTCGACCGGATCCGGTTCGGAGTCGTCTACGCCAACCGACGCGGGGGAGCGACGACCGGGGCCTGGCCCGGCGCCCAGCCCTTCGGAGGCTGGAAGGCGAGCGGGTCGACCGGCAGGGGGGTAGGAGGACCCTACTACCTCCTCTCATTCCTCCGCGAACAGGCGCAAACCCGGGTGAAAGAGCAAGCGGGCGGGGGATGAGGACCTTCATCCCCCTGTTGAGATAGGGACCTGACCGCCGCCGGTAGTTCCATAAGGATAGAGTGCGCTTCCGTCTATTGGAGGGATCGCATGGGTGAGCGCAAGAAGGAATCGATAGGCGAAGTCCTCATTTCAAGGATCATCGGGATTGTCATCTTCCTGATCGTGCTCGCTATCTTAAACATCCTCTCGGGTACCTACGTCCAGAATCCAATCTTCCTCCAGATCGTCGCGTTCCTCAACGCCAATCTAGGCCTCCTCATCCTGATCTCGGTCATCTTCCTCGTCGGCGACCTTTTCGGCGCCCTTGCGTTCCCCCTGAACCTGCCGGGCCCGGTCTTCGGCGCCGTCGGTGCCGTGTTCCTGGTCATGTTCCTCTTCCGGCTCTTCTTGCTCGTCGGCGAGATCACCGGCGTCGAAGTCTTTGCCCTCTTCGAGAGGGCGTTTGCGCTTCCGGTCTACATACTCGTCTTCATCGTCGCGCTCGTCGGGGGATACGTCGCGCTCTTCGCCGATCCACCGCCGGGCCGGGATTGAGCGGGATTATTCAAACCCTTCCGTCTCCTCGAACGTCTTTACCTCGCAATCCTGCAGACTGCCGGTCTTCGGGTCCATGTGGATCATGACAAAGAGTTCGTACTCGCCACTCTCCCAGAGGGCAAGGGCAGGTTTGTCCTCCTTCGCCCGGAACCCGAGACCTTCAAGGCCCGCACGGATCCCGTCATAGGTGGTGTTTGGGGCGATCAGTTCCCGGACCCGGGCCTTCATGGCCTCCTGCTCCTCCCGGCTAATCTGTACTCGTTTGGGCATGCGAGAACCATACCGCATACGCTCAGATAAACCTGACCCGGCACAGACAGTTGAGAAGAGGGGGTGTCGTGGACTGCGAGGAGGAAAGCCATTACCGGGCGTCGTATACGGCGGACTCTCCCTCGCGGCTTTCCAGGTCATCGTAGGTCGCCACCCTGTACCCCGCATATCCGCCTCCGAGGTTCATCTGCAGGAGGACGAAGATCCTGAGAGCAGGATGCACCCAGATCGCAACATCGGCATCGTCCTGCTCCGGTATGAAGTTCAGTGATTGGAGTGCTTCCCGGATATCGGCATAATCGGGCGTCGACTGGATCATCTCCTCGATCTCCACCATCACAACCCGCTGCTGGAGGGCCTCGATCTCTTCGAGCATGCCACCCCCGATCGGCCCTCTCGTATAAAACATGATCCAGGGCCGGATCCGGATAACAACCGCGTATTTTACGGTGCCGCCCCGGGCAGCGGTTCGGGCATCGTGTCCATAGGGCCGTGCCGGCGAGGCGAGCCGGCCGATGGGATGCATAACCTTCATCAGCGACCTCGTGAAAACACGCTTCACCGCATACTTAGCCTTGCGTTGTTGCGTTGCGCACCCAATCCACCTCCATAAGAAGGCCGGATGCGGCAACCAATCGCTACAACAGCAGTTTCATAATCACTCTCGGGGCGAAGCCATAAACCTATTCAATTTTTAAAATAATTGTTTAAAGGATAGAATAATAATCCCGTAACTGTAAGGCTACGTATACGGAAACACACTGCAACGGAGTCCCGCACGAAAGCCTATGACCGACAACGATGACTCGAGGACGCTGATCCTCGATGTAGATACAGACGATCTGCAGGAGCTCTCCGAATACCTGGACGTGCTGAGCAGCAGCACACGCTTGAAGATCCTGAAGGTTATCGAACGAAAGCCAAAGGACGTCAGGGAGATCTCGCACGAGATCAAGACAAGTTACGAGAACACAAAAAAGCACCTCGACAAGCTGCTGAGCATCGGGGTCGTCCGCAAAGAGGCCGGCCTCTCGCGCCCGACCGCAAAAGGGATTCACCCGGTCTGGAAGTACTCGCTTGTTCCCGGGGGGCTTGAGGCGATCACGAGGAGCCTCGGGCTCTTTTCGAACCTGAGACTGACGCTCACGGATGCCGTGCTTGCAAAGAAACTCGCCGGTGTCCGGGAGACGTTCTCGGGAGAGTTTTTCGGGCAACCGCCGGTCGTCATCCTCCTCGGCGGGGCGGAGGACGGTAAAGTCTTCCCGCTCGGACACGACAGCATCGAGATAGGGCGGGCGGACCCGGACGCACCCGACCGGTCCGGACAGGGAATCATCCTCGGTGAGGAGTACGCAGCGGTCACCCGCGTCTCGAGGCCGCATGCCCGGCTCACTTGCCGACGGGACGGTGCCTGGCTGGTCGAGGACTGCGGCAGCACGGGCGGCACCTTCGTGAACGGCACGCCGCTTGACCGGGGCACGCGGCGGGAGCTCCACGATGGGGATCTCGTCGAACTCGCGAAAGGTGCGCAAGGGGCAACCCTCGTCTTCGTTGTCCCCGGGGGGGTGCCGGTGTCGGATGCCGCCTGAACGGGCCGGACGTGCGGCCGTCGTGATCCTCGTCACCGCCCTGCTCTTCGCCGTCATCTGCCCCGCCGTCTCAGGCGCGGGAGGACCGCCGGAGCACTCGAACGCTTCCCCCCAGGGCATGGAATCGGCCAGTAAGGCGCCGGACGAGAATAAGAACACTCCTCCCGGCCAGAGCAATGGCAAGGGCAAGAGTACACCGGAAGCGACACCGACCCCCCTGCCCTCGCCCGAAGAGACCGTTACGCCTGCCGAAACCCCGGACGAAGAGCAGACAGAAACGACAGCAACGAATGCCGCCGCCGGCAACAACCCCAACCCGGGCAGGCAGGGGGCCGCCCCCGACTGGTCTGCCGGGTTAACCTTCCTGGCCCTTCTCCTGATCACCGTCGCCACAGTGCTCGGTGCCCGGTACCTGGAGAAGCCGCCCGGGGAGGAAACAGGGTCCGCCGCAACCATCCTTTCCGATGCCTACCGGACCGTGCTCACCCACCCTACCGGGTTCCCGCCCGAACTTGTAGAGCGGTACGACCGGGTCGCTTTCGTCGGGAGAGGGGGGCTCGGGCAGGTCTTCTCGGCGGTCAGGCGCGATGACCATCGAACCGTAGCGGTGAAGATCCCGATCGCCTACGATGAGGCGACGGGAAAGACCTTCATGAAGGAGATGCGGTTCTGGGAAGACCTCGCCCACGACAACATCGTGGCGGTCCACTCGGTCAACATCCTCCCGGTGCCGTTCGTCGAGATGGAGTTTCTGCCCCGGACTCTGGAAGAACTGGAAAAACCTGTCCCGGTAACGATCGCCGCCCGCATTGCTGCAGGCATCGCCGCCGGGCTTGCCTTCGCCCATGAGCGGGGCGTGATCCACCGCGATATCAAGCCGAGAAACATCCTTCTCGCCGACGACCTGACGCCGAAGATCACCGACTGGGGCATGAGCACAACGCTCGGGGCGAGCCGCGATACCAGCATTGCCGGGTTCACCCTCGCGTATGCGGCCCCGGAACAGATCGCCCCGGAGCAGTTCGGCAGGACCGATGCATGGACCGACATCTACCAGCTCGGCGCCGTATTCTACGAACTGGCGACAGGGAAGCCCCCCAATACCTGCGAGAGCCTCGCCGGATTTACCGGAGCGGCCCTCCACGCGCAGCCGATCCCGCCGACGGAGATCAACCCGGAATTTGCAGAATTCGACCCGATCATCCTCCGGTGCCTTGCAAAAGACCCTGCCGACCGTTACCAGTCCGCCCGAGAGGTGCTCGATGCAATCAGGTCCGCGATGGGCGATGCAGGGGATGAAAGAGCGTGAAAGGCCTTCTCGCCCGGTACCTCGCCCGCGCCAGGGCCATGCGGTTCCACTACCTGCTCGCATCGCTCATCCTCCTGCTCGCCGTCTACCCTTACGTGAATGCAGGACCGAGCGGCCCCGCCGCCCTGAAGGTGCTCTCGTCGTTTGTCCTGATCACCGGGGTCTACGCCGTGAGCAACCGACGGCGGCAGGTCGTGATCGCAGGCCTCCTCGCGGTGCCCGCCTTCGGCTTCGGCTGGCTCCATATCATTACCGGGGCACCTGCACTCGGCGCCGCCGAGAGCGTATTCACGCTCCTCTTCTATGCCTTCACCGCGCTCATCGGCCTTTTACAGGTGCTCAGGGAGCGCCAGATCACCACCGACACCATCTACGGGGCGGTATCCGTCTACCTGCTCATGGGCCTCACCTGGGCAAACGCCTACGGCCTCGTCGAGAGCATCAGTCCCGGGTCATTCTCGGCCGGGTCGGGAGAGACTGTCTTCACCTCTCCTGCGTTCATCTACTTCAGCTTCGTCACGCTTACGACGCTCGGCTACGGCGACATCACACCGGTCACCGATCAGGCCCGGTCGCTCGCCGTGCTCGAGATGGTGAGCGGGACCCTCTACATCGCCGTCCTGATCGCCCGCCTGGTGGCGGCGGCCGGGTGGATGCCGAAGGCCGGGCGGGAATAAGGCGGTCCGGAAAGCGGAATAAAAACACCCGTTTTCCCGATCAGCACGATTAAAACTACGAAAATTTCCGTAGTTAAAGCAATATATTTATTTTTCCAGATCAAGAGATGATTGATACCAATGCGAGGAAAAGCAGCACTTCTGGGGATCGCCCTGATGATCCTCTGCGCCGCAGTGATCGGCAACGTCACTGCACAGTTGCCGACGGAGGAGTCCAGGGACAAACTGATCCATGTGTCCGGGACGGGCAAAGTGACGACGACGCCCGACCAGGCCATCATCGTCTTCGCGGTCGAAACCGAGAACGCCGACGTCAAGACAGCACAGCAGCAGAACGCAGAGAGGATGGATGCCGTGGTCAACGCCCTGAAGAGGGCCGGCATCCCGGAGAAGGATATCCGGACTGCGAGTTACAACATCATCCCGGTGACCGAGAGCGATAGCAGGGGTCTGACAGCGTCAAAGGTCAAGTACTACCGGGTGATAAACACCCTCGAAGTCACGTTGAACGACGTGAACCGCGCCGGCGAGATCGTCGACCTTGCGGTCGAGAGCGGCGCAAACCGGGTCGACCGATTCGCGTTCACCCTGAGCGATGCAAAGCAGCTTGAGTTCCGGTCGCAGGCCCTGACCGCCGCGGTAGCACAGGCGCGGGGAGACGCGGACGCGGTTGCCGCGGCCCTCGGCAAGACCATCATCGATGTCAAAGAGGTCAACGTCGGGAACAACTACATCCCGCTGGTCTACGACAGCCGCCTCATGGGCATGGAGAAGGCAGCCAGCGGAGCGGCCCCGACACCGCTCGAGGCCGGCGAGATCGACGTGACCGCCACCGTTTCCATCTCGTACATCATCGCGTAACCACACCTCTGCCCCCTTTTTCGTCTGCATATCCGGGGTGCTCCGAACCCCGGATCATTATCTTACCTCCCGCCTGCCTCATCGGGAAGCATAATCTTCGGGAAAGAGAGACCGGAATACCGGAGTCTCTCATGCTTACGATAACCGAAGTCTATAACAACATCCCCTGTCGGGAAGGGCTCACGACGGACTGGGGGTTCTCCTGCCTGCTTCACGAGGCGGGCCTGCTCTTTGATACCGGAGAGCGCGGCGATGTCCTTCTTGCAAATATGCAGGCGCTCGGCGTCGACCCGGCGTCTATCAGGAGACTCGTCCTCTCCCACGATCACCACGACCATATCGGCGGCATTCCGGCGGTCCTGGTCCGAAACCCATCGATGGAAGTATTCGTCCACGATGCCTTCTCGGAAAAGACGCTCGGGCTGATCCGGGAGTATACCGAGCCGCGGATCATCGGGGAGTGGACGGAGATCGCGGACAGCATCGCCGTGACCGGCCCGCTCGGGACCGGCATCCGGGAGCAGTCGCTCACGGTCGCCGTGCCGGACGGCTACCTGGTCATAACCGGGTGCGCGCACCCCCACATCGGCCGGATTATCGACCGGGTATCCCGGGAAGGCGCGGTATGGGGTGTTATCGGTGGGTTTCATACCGTCACCAGCGAAGATATCGACGCCCTTGCCAGAGTGACGTACCTCTCAGCATCGCACTGCACCGACAAAATCAAGGAACTGCAGGAGCGGTACCCGGGCTCATTCCTGCCGGGGGGCGCCGGGAAGGTGCACAGGTTCTAAAAAAGGGCGCATTAGAACCCTGTTCGGGTCTTCGGGATCGTAATTGAGGGGGGCTGTGACTGCCCGGAGTTCGAGAAGGCCGAAGGCCTTTGCTGTGCGAGCGGAGCGAGCTTGAGCACCCGAAGGGTGCGGAGTGCGAGAACCGGAGCGTGGCCGGGAGAGGCCTCCAACAAGGCCAAAAAAGAGTTATTCTTTCTTCTCGCCGGACCGCTCCTTCACCTCGAGCCCGTCCGCAAACCAGACAGTGCGCTGGGGGAAGGGCATCTCGATGCCGTTCTCTTCGAGTGCCAGCTTGATCTTCCAGAGGAGATCCGTCCTGACATCCCACCAGTTCCGGGCCGGCGCCCAGATGTAGGCGGTCAGGTTGACGCTGTTGTCACCGAAATTGTCGACGAAGACCGAGGGTGCCGGGCTTTTGAGCGCGAAGGGATGGGTTTCGATGACCTCTTTTGCGATCCGGATCGCCGCATTTGCATCGTCCTGGTACCGGATGCCGATCTGGTACTCAAATCTCCGGGCTGCGTTGTGGACGTAGTTCGTGATGTTTGAAGTGAAGACTTTCTCGTTCGGGATCCGGACATAAACCCCATCATAGGTTTTGATGACGGTCGAGAGAACTCGGATGTCCTCAACACTGCCGCTGACGTCGGCGACGTTGATGTTGTCGCCGATCCGGATCGGGTGCTCGAACATCAGGAAGAGACCGGATATCAGGTTGGAAACGACGCTCTGGCTCGCAAAACCGATGACAAGACCGACGATCCCCCCGGCCACCAGGAGGCCGGAGAGGTCAAAGTTGAGCTGCGGGAGCGCGACGACGAACGCCCAGACGATGATGCCGTAGTAGACCAGTTTCGTAAGCAGCTCGCGCTCGTTCTTGGGCAGCCGCTCGGCGAGGATCCTCCGGACGTTCGTCGAGACAACCTTCGCGATTATAACGCCGACCGTGAGGATAACGGCGAAGTACAGGAGGCGCTCGACGGTGATATCGCCGACGCCGATCGGTATCTCCAGGACCTCCGTCACGTTGAACGCCATCAGAATCCCCACTCCATCAGGTATCCCCGGTTGATCACCGGGATCTTGCGGGCCGTATACAGCTCGATGGACTTCACCATGCCCGTCTGGAGCGGGGCGTCGATGAAATCCGTCTCCGCCAGACTCGGGCCGAGAATCTTCATCTTGGCAGAGGCGGCCACGAAGTCGCCGTAGTAGAGCTTCATATCGGTGCTCTCGAATACGGCGCAGGAAACCTCCACCCACTCGTGGGATGCGTTATGGATGGAGAGTTCCATCACCCCCTCGCAGAAGAACTCGACCGGAGGGATCTCCGGGTAGACCGCGCTCCGATACCAGCGCGCGATCACCCCGTTCGTCGGCGAGCCGTAAAGCGTGTACTTCTGGCTGCCGCGAGCGAAGACGTCCAGCACCTCGATATCCTTTGCGGATTCCACAAACACGCCGATCTCAACAGGGAATTTCAGGTAGACCGTCTGAGTGGCGCCGGGCTCGATCATCATCGGGGAGAACTCCATCAGCAGGAAGTCCGTGATATCCCTGGGGAGATTGACCGGCTCCACCGGATTGATGATCACTTCGCCCGTATTCAAGACCAGGATCCGCTCGAACGTCTGCCCTCCGCACCTGCGCCGGTAGGTCAGGAGGCCGTCCACGCTCTCGGCTTCGACCAAAATATCGCCCCATTCACGGCGAAAAGAGCCCCTATAACGCCCGAACATCATTTATGATCTGCAAATACTCAAATATTAACCTACGCGAAAGATGTGAACCACCGGCTTCGCGTTCCCGCACCCGATCCAGAAAGACGGACATAAGCGGTCACTTATGTGGATGCTTGAATCAAATACGCTTATTGCGGTAAATCGCACCTATTTGATGGAGAGTGATCTGAGAAAATATATATAATAAATTCGTTCGACAGTATATTTTGCAGAAGATATATGGACACCCTTTTAAGCGACTGTTCCAGACACTTTTCCAGCGCGTTTGTCCCGAACGGTAATAACCAGGGGCACCGTATCGGCCGGCGCAGGGAACTCACCCGGAACCCCGGGTGGATGGGGCCCTCTCGCGGCGTTGTGGGATAAAAGTTGTTCCCGGGTGATGCGTGTGAAGATGAACCAAAGAGTCAGGAAGTCCATGAATCGCAGCCAGATACCTGTAAGTATCTTCGATCACATCCAGCAGCCGGCGCTCGTTCTCGACTGCGAGGGGCGGGTGGTCATCTGGAACGACAGCATGGCACGATACACCGGCGTTCCGGCAGAAGACATCGTCGGAAAAGGTGATTACATCCATGGGAAAGCGTTGTTCGGCGAGATGTGCCCCACGCTGGCGAACGCCATCCTGACTCACAGCGATGCCGGGAACGACCGCTATCGCCTGCTGTCCCGTGAAGGCGAGGAGTTGCTCGCCAGGTCACGCATCCCTCCGGCATCCGGTAGAGAAGTTGTCTGTATGGCCGCCCCTCTCTACGACACCACCGGCAGGCAGATCGGTGCCGTCGAGACCATCCGGGATGCTCCAGAAGAGCAAACAGCCGAAGGGTCGTGCGGGGCGCCGGAAGAGCAGGTGCAGATCCTGGCAAGAACTCTCCCCGACATGATATTCACGCTCAACCGGGACGGCATCTTCACCCAGTTCTACTGGACCGGTGCCCGCAACCAGGGTGTAGACCCGGAAACGATCGCAGGCAAGACCCCCCACGCCCTGTTTCCGGCTGAGGAGGCGGACTTTCTGGCCGGGGCTGCGCACCGGGTCATCGAGACGGGAGAAGCAGTCTCAGAGACCCGATCGTTTCCGTGGCGCGACGAGGTGCGGTCGTTCCAGATCACCATCCACCCCCTGCACAACGCCTCCGGGAAGGCCGTCGCCGCAACCGGGATCGGCCGTGATATCACCAGGGACCTCGCCTGTGAACGGACCAGCCAGCTCTCCAGCCTCTACCTCGACCTGCTCGGCACCGACATCTACAACACCAGCATGGTCGCGGCAACGATCATCGAGATGCTCCGGGA
>DAOSER010000030.1:0-17427 GCA_035363235.1 Methanoculleus sp. | reverse complement strand
GCGGCAGGCGTGCACATCGGCACCCAGCAGAAGAGCAAGGACATGATGAAGTTCATCTACCGCGTCCGCGGGGATGGGCTGTATATCCTGGACATCCAGGCAACCGATGAACGGATCAAGACGGCTGCGAAGTTCCTCTCGCAGTATGAACCCGCAAAGATCCTTGTCGTCACCTCCCGGCAGTACGGCCAGTATCCGGCGAAGAAGTTCGCCGACGCTATCGGCGGCATGGCCGTCATCGGCCGTTTCATCCCCGGGATGCTCACCAACCAGCGCTTAAACAAGTACATCGAGCCTGATGTGATTGTGGTGACCGACCCCATCGGCGACTCTCAGGCAGTCACCGAGGCGGTCCAGGCAGGCATCCCGATTGTGGCACTCTGCGACACCAACAACATGACGAAGTACGTCGATATGGTCATCCCGACGAACAACAAGGGCAGAAAAGCACTCTCGGTGATCTACTACCTCCTGACAAAGGAACTGCTCCGCCTGCGCGGCGTGGCCACGTCGCTCACCCCCGAAGACTTTGAGACAGAGTTATAAGATCCGAAGCACAAGAGCTCGAACGTTGATGGATATGCGCCCATGCAGTGTTGCGGGAATGTTCTATCCTGCCGAGCCCAGGCATCTGGAGCAACTGCTGGAAACATTCTTCCGAAACAAGGCCCCGGGCATCACGGCCCGGGGGATCGTCTCTCCCCATGCAGGCTACGTCTACTCGGGGGAGACCGGAGCCTGTGCTTTCTCTACCATACCACCTGATTTTGACGGCACATTCGTCGTCATCGGTCCGAGTCACCGGGGATACATGACCAGTGCCTCTGCCGTCCCGTGGGCGACGCCTCTTGGGTTCGTCGATGTCGATGCGGGGTTTGTCGACGCGCTGGATATCGAGGTCGATGAGGTATCGCACCGGAGCGAGCACTCGATCGAGGTGCAGATGCCGTTCATCAAATACCGGTTCCCGAGAGCACGGGTTGCGCCCGTCCTCATGGGAGACCAGAGTTATGAGGCTGCAGTGAGCCTCGCGGAGCATCTGCTCCAGGCGGTCGAGCACACGGAGCGGAACGTGCGGATCGTCGCCTCGAGCGATTTCTCTCACTACGTCCCGGACGAGGTGGCACGCCGGCACGACCTCGCCGTGATCGATGCACTCAAAACCCTGGACCTGCCGGAGTTTTATCGGCGGCTCCGGGAGACCGGTGCTACGATCTGCGGCTACGGCCCGATCGCCGCCATGTGCATCGCATGCCGATCGCTTGGTGCAGAGAGAGGAGAACTCCTGCGGTATACGACCAGCGGCGACGTGACGGAGGACTACAATCAGGTTGTGGGGTATGCGGCGATAGCGGTGGTGTAATTTGGCAACGTGGAGCGCGCCGGGCAAGATATTCCTGTTCGGCGAGCATGCAGTGGTCTATGGTAAGCCGGGAGTCGCGATGGCGATCAAGCCTCGCGTCTTTGTCACGGTGAGGAAATCTCGCAACCCGATACGCCCAAAATCACCCTACATCGACGAGTGTTTCAAACTGATGGGGGTCCGAGGCAGCGTATATGTCCACTCACAACTGCAGAGTTCGTCCGGGCTCGGATCGTCGGCCGCGGTGACGGTGGCGACGCTCTCCGCAATCAACGACGAGTTCGGCCTCGGGCACACCCGTGAGTATATCGCTGAAGCTGCGTTTGCCATCGAGAAGAAGGTCCAGAAAGGGAGGGCAAGCCCCACCGACACCTACGTCTGCGCAAACGGCGGGATGGTGCTCATTACCGGCAACTCCAAACGGAGACTCCCTCCCGAGAACCTGCAGGTCGTGGTGGGGAATACCCTGGTGCCGCACAGCACCGCGAAGATGGTGGAACAGGTCGGGAACCTGCAGCGGAGGCATCCCGGTATCGCAAACCCGATCCTGGACGCTATCGGAGCGGTGACGCTTGCCGCCCTCCATAACATCGGCAACCCGAAGGAACTCGGGCAGTGCATGGATATAAACCACGCCCTCCTGGAGGCGCTCGGTGTGGGGCATCCGGTCAGCAGCAAACTCGTCCTCGCGGCGAGGGCA
Organism: Methanoculleus sp.; assembly: GCA_035363235.1. GTDB lineage: Archaea > Halobacteriota > Methanomicrobia > Methanomicrobiales > Methanoculleaceae > Methanoculleus. The sequence goes on along the minus strand of DAOSER010000030.1, from coordinate 15,364 downwards.
AGCGGCGCATACGGCGCAAAGATCACGGGAGCCGGAGGCGGCGGGTGCATCATCGCCCTCTGCCCCCGGCGTGCAAAGAGCCGGGTTGCCGGGGCCATCGAGGCCTGCGAGGGAAAAGCAATCATAACAACGATAGATACAGACGGCGCGAGAAAAGAGAAGCATGACTGAGACCGTGGTACTGAAACTGGGGGGGAGCGTGATCACCGACAAGTCAGGAGAATGCGCTATCGATCACGCTCGCCTGCACGAGGTTGCGGAGATACTCGCCGCACACCGGGAGACCGCACTTGTGCTGGTCCACGGTGCAGGGTCATGCGGGCACCCGGAGGCCCGGCGCTACCGCATCAACGATGGCCTCACTGCCGAGAATGTTTCCGGCGTCTATGAGACGCACGCGGCCGTCTCAAGCCTGAACGCCGCGGTCGTCGATGCCCTGCGGGATGCGGGGGTTGAGGCGATTGGCATCCACCCGCTCGATCTCGCCCTCGCCGAAGACGGACGTCTGGTCTCGTTTGAGACCCGCCATATCGCCGAGATGACGGAACACGGGATCGTCCCCGTGCTGCACGGCGACGTGGTGATGGACTGTCTAAGGGGCTCATGCATCGTATCGGGCGATCAGCTGGTGGCCCGCCTTGCTACCGCTCTCGCGAGCCGGCGCGTGGGCCTTGCAACCGACGTTCGCGGCGTGCTGCAGAACAGCCGGGTCATCCCGCGTATCGACCGGAGTACGATAAGATCGCTTGATGTCGGCGGGTCGGGAAACACCGACGTGACCGGCGGCATGCAGGGCAAGATCGCGGAACTCCTGGCGCTGGCCGATGCCGGCATCGATTCGCATATCTTCCATGTCTCGAAGATCGGCCGGTTCCTGGACGGCACCGGGCATGGCGGAACGGTAATCGGAAGGGGAAGAGCATGACGAACGAGACCGCCACATCCTCACGGAAACGGGATCACCTGGTCATCTGCTGCGAACAGCCCGTCGAGGCCGGAAACGCCGGATTCGGTGATGTGCGGCTGGTCCATAACGCTCTTCCCGAGTGCAACATGGATGCGATCGAGACGAAAACGCGGTTCCTCGGCAGAACACTCGGCTCTCCCCTCTTCATTGCAGCGATGACCGGAGGACACCCGGACACCCTCGAGGTAAACCGGCGGCTTGCACGGGCCGCCGATCGGTACAACCTCGGTATGGGTGTCGGTTCTCAGCGAGCGGCATTGGAAAAGCCCGAACTGGAGGAGAGCTTTACCGTCGTGCGGGAGGAAGCGCCGCGTGCCTTCCTCTGTGCGAACCTCGGAATCATCCAGCTCCGCGACCACGGCATCGAGTGGGCGGAACGGGCTGTCGAGATGATCGATGCACAGGCGATCGCCATCCACATCAATTCGCTCCAGGAAGCGATTCAGCCGGAGGGCGATCACAACACAGAGGGGTGCATCGAAGCGCTGCGCAACCTCTGTGAAGAGTTCTCCTACCCGGTCATCGTGAAGGAGACAGGTTCCGGCATATCCGCCGAGACGGCAAGGGTTATCCGGGGAGCAGGAGCGAGCGCCATCGACATCGGCGGCTACGGAGGCACGTCGTGGGCGAAGATCGAACGCCTGCGGGCGAACGACTCCAGGCTCGCCGATCTCGGGAAAGCGTTCCTCTCCTGGGGCATACCGACGGTGGTAAGCCTCTGTGAGGTGCGGACGGCAGGAGGCCCGATCATCGCAACGGGAGGACTCCGAACAGGCGTCGATATCGCGAAATCAATTGCCCTCGGGGCGGATCTCGGCGGCATGGCGCTCCCATTACTGAAACAGGCCATGGAGAGCGAGGAAGCCCTCTTTGCGGCCGTCGAGGCGATGCACCGCGAACTTCGCGTGGCGATGTTCCTGACAGGGTCCCGATCGATACGGGACCTCTCAAACGCACGGACATATATAACCGGCCTGACCCGGCAAATGCTTGGAAACAGCGACTAATCACGAAACAAACATCCCAACAAGGAGGCTACATGGATATTGAGATCATAGCAGTGGGCGGATATAACGAAGTCGGCAGAAATATGACTGCCGTCCGCTGCGGAAAGGAGATTGTCATCTTTGATATGGGCCTGCGCCTCGACCAGGTGATGATCCATGAGGATGCTGATATCGAGAATATGCATTCCCTGGACCTGATCGAGATGAAGGCCATTCCTGATGATACCATCATGAATGCAGTCGAGGGGAGCGTCAAGGCGATCGTCTGTTCGCACGGGCACCTGGACCACATCGGTGCGATACCGAAACTGGCGCACCGCTACAACGCCCCGATCATCAGCACGCCCTATACCTCGGAACTGATCAGACAGCAGATTGCAGGCGAACAGAAGTTCGGGGTGAACAATAAGCTCTTCGCCCTGAAATCCGGGCAGCGCTACACCATCTCCCCGCACCTGACGCTCGAGTTCGTGCGGAGCCAGCACTCGATCATCGATACGGTCTTTCCCGTCCTGCACACGCCGCGAGGCGCGGTCGTCTACGCAAACGACTTCAAGCTCGACCGGACGCCGGTCCTCGGCGAACCGCCGGACTTCGCGCGGCTGCGGCAGCTCGGCAAAGAGGGCGTGCTTGCCCTGATCGTCGAGAGCACGAACGTCAGCGAGAAAGGGCGATGCCCGAGCGAGAAGATAGCGCGGGATCTTGTCCGGGATACCATAACGAGTTACGAGGACGACAAGAGCGCCATATTCGTCTCGACGTTCTCGTCGCACATCTCCCGTGTCAAGACCATCGCCGAATGCGCCCATGAGATCGGCAGGAAACCGGTCCTGCTCGGGCGGTCGATGGAGCGCTACAGTTCGGCGGCAGAACAGCTGAAACTGGTTGGGTTCCCCGAGTCGCTCTCGATGTTCGGCAACCGGCGGACTGTGGACCGGACACTGCGGCGGATCATGAAGACCGGAAAAGACAAGTTCATCCCGATCGTCACCGGTCACCAGGGAGAGTCGGGCGCCATCCTGACGAGGATCGTGATGGGAGATACCCCCTACAAACTGGAGAAGGGCGATAAGATCCTCTTCTCGGCGAAGGTGATCCCGAACCCGATGAACTACGGGCAGCGCTACCTGGTCGAAGCCCGCGCCAAGATGGCGGGCGTGCGGATCTTCGACGAACTGCACGTCTCGGGCCATGCGTATAAAGAGGACCATTACGAGTTCCTCCATCTCTTAAATCCCCAGCACGTCATCCCGTCCCACGGTGATATCGGGATGACCGGGGAATATGCGAAGTTCGCGGAGGAGATCGGGTATACTCTCGGAAATGATCTCCACGTCATGAGGAACGGCAAGAGCATTCTGATAAAGTAGGAGAGTGTGCATGACAACGCTAGAAGATTACCTGGAGAAGAATGCTGACAGGATCGACAGGGTTATTCACCGCTACTTCGGAGATGTCCACGGCGACCTCTTCCGGGCGAGCGCTCACCTGCTGCTTGCAGGGGGCAAACGGCTCCGCCCGGCGGTCGTCATCCTCGCTGCGGATGCGGTGAGAAAGGGGAGTTCGGACGACCTGATTCCTGCGGCGCTCGCCCTTGAACTGACCCACAACTTCACCCTCATCCACGACGACATCATGGACGGCGACGTTGCGCGGCGGGGTGTCCCGACAGTGCACACAGTCTGGGATGAGCCGACGGCGATTCTTGCAGGGGATGTGCTGTATGCGAAGGCGTTTGAGTTCATCTGCCTCTCAGAAGCCTCCGAAGCCGCCAGGATCCGGGCGGTGCAGATGCTCGCCCGGACGTGCACCGATATCTGTGATGGACAGAGCATGGATATGGCGTTCGAGAAGCGCGACGACGTCCTGGAGGTGGAATACCTGGAGATGGTCAGCAAGAAGACAGGGGTGCTCTACGGGGCGTCCGCCGCCATCGGCGGGATCCTTGCCGGGGCGAGCCCCGTCCAGGCCGACGCCCTCTACCAGTTCGGGGTGAACAGCGGCATCGCCTTCCAGATACAGGACGACCTCATCGATCTCCTTGCGAGCAGTGAAACGAGCGGCAAGGACCGCGCCTCGGATATCCGGGAAGGAAAACAGACCCTGATCGCGATCAGGGCGCGGGAGAAGGGGATTGATCTCGCTCCTTACCGGAGGCCGCTTACCGGTGCCGAGATCGACGATCTCATCGCCCAACTGCAGGACGCGGGCATCGTCGAAGAGGTGCGGGCCGTTGCCGTCGAGCGGGCGCGAGTCGCAAAGCAGGCGCTCTCGGTCCTTCCGGACTCAGAAGAGAAACGGCTTCTAGGGGAAATTGCCGATTTCTTCGTAGCCCGGGGCAACTGATACCATGGAGACCGATATTGAGCACCTGCTCTTTATCTACGCTCTGCAGAACGCGGTGAAGCACGACGCGCCCCCAAAAAGCGGGACGGTCATCGGCACGGTGCTCGGCAAGCACCCCGAGTTCCGGAGCCGGGCACGGGAGATCGGGCCGCTCACGGGGAAGGTGGTCGCGGAGGTGGCGAAGATGAGCCCGGCCGAACGCAAAAGCCGTCTTCTGGAACTCGCGCCCGAACTCCTCGCCGAACTCTCCGAGACCCGCGAGCACGTAAGGGAACTGCCCGCCCTCGAGGGCGCGGAGAACGGCGTGGTGATGCGGTTCGCACCGAACCCGAGCGGGCCGCTGCACCTCGGGCATGCCCGGGCCTCCATCTTAAACGATTACTATGTCCGGCGCTACGGCGGCCGGTACGTCCTCCGCATCGAGGATACCGACCCGCGGAGGGTCGATCCCGAGGCATACGATATGGTCCGGGAGGACATCGCGTGGCTGGGGCTCGGGATCACCGATGTCGTCTACCAGAGCGATAGGCTCGATATCTATTACGACTGGTGCAGGAAACTCATCGAACTCGGCGGTGCTTATGTCTGCGTCTGCGACTCAGAGCGCTTCCGAGAACTCAAACTCAAGGGGAAGGCATGCCCCTGCCGGGAGAGGGGCGTGGAGGAGAACCTGGAACTCTGGCAGCAGATGCTTGATGGAGAGTTCTACGAGGGCGACGCGACCGTCCGGGTGAAGACGGAACTCGACCATCCCGACCCGGCGATGCGGGACTACTCCGCGATGCGGATCGTGAACACGCCGCTCCACCCGCGGGTGGACGCCACGGTCTTTCCGCTGATGAACTTCTCGGTCGCGGTGGACGACCACCTGCTCGGGATCACCCACGTGATCCGCGGCAAAGACCACATCGCGAACACCAGAAGGCAGCGCTACATCTTCGACTACTTCGGCTGGAAGCCGCCGGTCTACCGGCACTACGGTCGAATGGGGATATCGGGCGTCGTCCTCTCGACGTCGGGGATGCGCGAGGGGATAGAGAGCGGTCTCTACACGGGCTGGGACGACATCCACCTCGGAACGCTCCGGGCAATCGCACGCCGGGGTATCGAGCCGGAGGCAGTCCGGAACGCCATGGTCGATATCGGTATCGGGGAGACTGACATATCGTTCTCGTGGGAGAATCTTTACGCCCGGAACAAGGAACTCGTCGACCCGAAGGCGAACCGTTACTTCTTTGTGCCGGACCCGGTCGAAGTCGTCGTGGAGGGCGCCCCTCACCACGAGGCCCATGCGGCCCTGCACCCGAACGACCCCTCCCGGGGGGTCCGCATCCTCGTCACCGACGGAAGGGTGCTCCTCCCGCGGGCGGATATCGAGGGCAAGAGCATGGTCCGGCTCAAGGACCTCTATAACGTCAGGATCGCGTGGGAGGGAGGTACGCCGCACCTCTCCTACGCAGGCGATGCGCTCGAGGATGCCCGGCGCGAGAAGGCCCCGATCATCCAGTGGCTGCCGGCGGACGCGAAACTTCCTTGCACGCTTCTGCGGCAGGACGGGAGCCTCGAGGGGTTCTGCGAGCCGCTGGTCGCCGGAGAAGTGGACAACGTCGTCCAGTTCGAGCGGATCGGGTTTGCCCGGATCGACTCGGCGGAAGGCGGCCGGGTGAGCGCCTACTTCGCGCACCGGTGAAACGGAAGCAGGAGAGGCAAGAGCCCTCTCTTCCTACCTGCTTCGAACTCCGGGCGCTGTATCAAGACCCGGTACTCTGCTAAGTTTCTACGGAAATAGTGCAAAGCAGTGATCCGGTCTCACGACCTCTGAACCGCCGGCCTCTCCGCCCTGCGGCCGAGTTCCCTGAGCACTGCCCGGGCGAGCCCGACATTCCTGTAGTCCTGCTCCTTGACGACGTCGCGGATACAGGCCGGCACCTCGGTGGTGCGCTCAGCCTCCCGGATCTCCGACGCGAGCGCCTCAAGATCCCTCTTCTGCCGCATGAAGTCCCGGTGCCAGGCGGCAGACTCGCGATCGGGGTCCAGCCGGAGAACAGCCTCATAGCAGGTTGCCGCCTCGTCGTAGCGGCACATGGCCCCGAGCACCCAGCCTCTGCTCTGCCAGGCGAGGAGATGCTCCGGGTCCAGCGTGAGCGCCTTATCGCAGCAGGCGATGGCGTCTTCGTTCTTCCCCATGCAGGCAAGAGCGTAACCCATTCTCTGCCAGGCCGTCGCATCTTGCGGATCAAGAGCGAGCGCTCGATCGAAACAGGCAACCGCCTCGGCGTAGCGGCCGGCTTTCATGAGAGCAAAACCCTTCCGCCTCCACAGGACGGGGTCGTCGGGGGAGCGTTCAAGAGCCTTATCATAGCAGACGACTGCCCTGTCGTAGTTCCTTGAGATGCAGAGAGCCTGACCTCTGTGGTACCATACTCCGGCACCCTCTTCTCTCGTTGCCATCGAACCCTAAGGGGTGAGCAACCCATAAGAACGTGACTGCTCCCCCGACTTCAGTCGGGGGCATCTTGGGGTGTTATCCCTGAGATTGCAGCCCCAATCTCAAAATGTTGATCGCCGCGTTCTGGTCGCGGTCCATCGCCAACCCGCAATGCGGGCAGGAGTGGATGCGATCAGAGAGCGTCTTTTTGACGATCATACCACATCTGGAGCACATCTGCGACGTATTTCTGGGGTTCACCCGGATCACGCGTGAGCCAGCCTCTTCCGCTTTGCTCTGGGTGATCGTGATGAACATATTCCAGGCAACATCTGCAATGCTTTTTGCCAGACAATGGTTCTTCTGCATGTTGGTGATGTTCAGATCCTCGAACACAATCGTTCCGAACCGGTTCACCAGTTGGCGGGAAGTCTGATGAGCAAAATTGAGCCGTCTGTTGGCGATCCGTTCATGGGCGTGTGCGACGATCTTCCGTGCTTTCTTCCGTTCGGGGGTACCCTTCTCTGCTTTCGAGAGTTTCCTCTGTGCTTTGGCAAGAGCCTTCTCGTCTGTGCGGAAGAACCGGGGGTTTTCGATCTTCTCTCCGTTCGAGAGGGTTGCAAAGGACTCAAGACCAACATCGATCCCGACCGTCATCTCCTTCTGTGGTGTGGGAGAAGGATCGTACTCGACCGAGAAGCAGGCATACCATTTCCCGGTCGAAGATCGCCGAATCGTGAGGGTCTTGATCGTCCCTTCGATGGGACGGTGGAGGACGATCCTTACATCTCCGATCTTCGAGAGGTGGAGACGATCTCCATTGAGGTTGAATCCATACTGCGGATACGTGAAACTGTCGTATCGTCCCTTCCCCTTGAACCGAGGGTATCCAGGGTTCTCCCCTGCCTTCACCCGCCGGAAGAAGGCTTTAAAGGCAAGATCAACGTGCATGGAGATATCCTGCAAAACTTGAGAATAGACCGAAGAGAATTCTGGATGCTCTTTTTTCCAGAGAGGGATCTGACGTTTTGACTCATAATATGAGATAGAACGCTGTTCCTGTTCCCATGCGTTCTTTCGCATTGCAAGCGTCTCGTTATAGACCCATCGACATATTTCCAGCGTCTGCTCCATCTGAGAGACTTGGGATTTGGTCGGGTAGAGTCGATACCGATACGCTTTAGGCACGATACCGATATAAGAGATATTAGCCTATATTCGTTTCGGTGGACGGGCCGTATCCCGCCATTTCAATGGCGGGGAGTAGCCCTATCTTGAACCTAACCCGTATATTCCCTGGTAACGTTTAAGACCGGCCGAACGAGAGGTACCTGCATTATGGCAGACAGGATCCTTGTTGCCTATGCCACCCGTTACGGCTCGACCGCAGAGGTGGCGGAGGCGATCGGCGAAGAACTCCGCAAGGCAGGCGTTGCAGTCGATGTGCGGCCGGTGGGTGAAGTCCAAGACCTCTCCCCGTACCGGGCAGCCGTCATCGGGAGCCCGATCTACATGGGGAAATGGCTCCCGGAATCGCAGGTCTTCATCGAGAAAAATCAGCAGTATTTGCGCACCATCCCGGTCGTCTACTTTGCCGTGGGGCTCACGGTCGCAGACGGCGGAGCCGATATCCTCCGGAAGGCGGAGGCGTCGATGGATCAGGTCAGGCTGCTCGTAAATCCGGTGGATATCGGTATCTTTCCGGGAAAGCTGGAGAGTGGCAGTCTGTCCTTCACCGACCGCACCATCACCAAGCTCATCCGGGCAAAAACCGGAGACTTCCGCGACTGGGAAGCCATCCGCTCCTGGGTGGAGGCGGTGCTCCCGAAGATAACTCCGACGTGACGGGTCACGGGGAAGCGGCGTATGGACATCAGAACTCTCTTTTTCCGTTCTCGCTCGCTGCAACACACAAAAAAGTGCTTATAGGACGGCCGCTCACCTATAAAAATCACAAGGTGAACCGGGTGGATAAGTATTCTTTTGTCACCAGAATGCCCGACAAACCAGGCGCGCTGCATCGCGCGGCCGAAATCGTCAAGTCTTACTCGGGCAACATCATTCGCATCCAGTACGATCGCAGGATCGATCCCGCCACGGTCTTTTTCGAGGTGGCCACCACGCCGGAGAGTTACTCCCGGATGAAGCAAGACCTTCACGCGATCGGCTATCTCCAGGAATCGCTCCCAACGCTCGGGTTTCTCAAGTTCTCCGTATACCTCCCCCACGAACCCGGCTCCCTCTTTGAACTCCTCACCTACATCACCGGAACGGGGGCGAACATCGCCTACATCGACTTCGATGACCGGAGGGGCTCCTCCGGCAGGGTCACCATCAGTTTAAACGTCGAAGAAACCGCTATCGTGGAGAGCCTGCTCGACCGGCTGAAGTCACGCTACCGCCTTGAGATCCTGGAGTACGATACGACCGGCGAGCAGCTCGACGACACCGTCTTCTACGTCAGGTTCGCCCAGGCGGTGCGGGGGCTAATCGGGACGGCGGAGGACGAGTTCCTCCTCTCTCTTCTGCAGGACGTCAACCACATTGTCCAGGAACTCAACAGCCTCGGCCAGGATCCAAAAGAGGTCTTCGAGTCCATCTTGCTCACGGGCCGGACGCTCAAGAACACGACCGGGGACCGGTTCTACGCGGATGTCCAGCGCATCCGCCTGAGCGACACTGTCGATGTCTTCTGCTTCCAGATGCCGGGCGGCGGGAACATCTTCGTGCTCAGCGCCCCGGACGAGACGGTGATGATCGATACCGGATACGGCATCTACCATGAGGACGCCATGCGGATGTTCCAGCATTACGGTATCGGAGATCCTGGAAAGATCCACAGGATCTACATCACCCACGCCGACGCAGACCATTGCGGGGCGGGCGGGCTCTTCGATGCAAAAGCGTATACGCACACCGGGTCGCTCGAGATCATCCGCGAGGCGAACCGGGCCTACGGCTCACGCAGCGAGTCCTCGATCCTCGAGGAGGTCTACACGACCATCATCAACCTCTTTTCGCACTTCACGCCGCCGAAGGACCCCGAGGTCTTCCCGGCGGAGCGGATCGGCACGCGGTCGATCTTTCCCGTCCTTGCACGCTTTACGGTTCACGACCTCGAGTTCGAGGTCCTCGAGTCTCTCGGCGGGCACATGCACGGCCAGGTTTACTTATTCTGCTCCACGCACGGGATCATCTTCACCGCCGACACCCTGATCAACTTCGGCAGCCTCGATGAGGACCGGAAACGCTACAACTCGCTCGCTGACTTCCTGGTGACGTCGGTCAACGTCGACAGCGACTGCGCACGCCGGGAGAGGAAAGCGCTGCTCGAACTGATCCGGGACATTGACAAAGAACTCGCCCCGACCGGTCGCCGGTGCCTGGTCGCATGCGGCCACGGTGCCGTCTCGGTGCTTGAAGACGGAAGGCTGGAAGCCGTCGGGCCGGTCGAGCGCTACCGGGCAAAAGGGCCGGGAGAAGGTTAGGGGGCAGCCGACCCCTGCTTCCCCACCAGGGCAATCCCTGCACCGAGGACGACCAGGAACCCACCGACCAGCAGAACCAGAGGGTCCAGCTGGGCAAGAAGGAAGAGGCTCGATATGATGCCGACGACCGGGATGAGCGGGAGCCTGCCGATACTCCCCGGTATCCGGAAGGGGCGCACCGTATCCGGCGCACGGTAGCGAAGCAGGATCACGGACGCGTTGATGACGACGAATGTCACAAAGAGCGTGAAGTTCGTGATATTCGCGACGAAACCGATCTCGCCGGCAAAGAGAAAGGCCATGGAGGCGAGGGCAACGGCGACGATGGCCGTCCAGGGGGTCCGCGTCTGGTGGTGCACCCGGGCGAGGAATGACGGAAGCGAGAAGGATGAGGCCATGCCGTAGATGATCCGGGACGACGCCATCATCATCAGGAGGGCGGTGTTTGCGGTTGCGAAGAGGGCGATGACGGAGATGACGGTGAACGCCACCGGGCCGAGGGCGACGGCTGCGACGTCGGCGAAGGGCGCCCGCGAGGCGGCGAGCTGCTCCCATCCGACGACGGAGACGGCGGCGAGGGATACCAGGATGTAGAGGAGGACGGAGACGGCGAGCGCGATGATCAGGGCGATGGGAATGGTCCGCTCCGGGTTTCTGGTCTCTTCGGAGAGTTTCACCATCTCCTCGAATCCCATATAGGCAAAGAAGACGAGCGCGGAGGCCTGCAGGAGGCCCGGGACCCCGAGGGGCATCTCGAGGTAGTCCACCCGCCCGAGGTGCGGGAGGCCGATCAGGATGACCATGACAATCCCCCCGACCTCGATGAGGGTCAGGGCGATGGCGACCCGGGCGGTCTCCTTGATGCCGGAGAACAGGATCGCCGCAAGGAAGAGGATGATCAGGATCGCGGAGGCGATGACCGGAAAGCCGACGAGGTCCGAGAAGTAGCCGGCAAACCCGAGCGAGACGGTTGCGGCGCCGAGGATGCCGGAGAAGATGATCAGCCACCCGATGACGAACGCAAGTTTCCTCCCGAAGGCGTTTGAGACATATTCGAACTCGGCGCTCGCACGGGGATACATCGACGAGAGTTCGGCGTAGCTCAGGGCGCTGAACGCGGCGATGGCGGCGGCGATGGCGAACGTCAGCCAGACGGCGTTGCCGGCCATGCCGGCAGCTTCCCCGAGCAGGGCGTAGATACCTGCCCCGAGGATGATCCCCACACCCGAGAGGGTGACCGCAGGCAGTCCGAGTTCGCGCCGGAGCTTTGTATCGGGGTTCGAGGCGGCCGGTTCCTCTTTTTGCATATACAGTCCTATGTCTCTGCACCATTTATGAATATCCGGCGGTGATCGCCAGGTCTGCACCGGAGATAGACTCACCGGGACCGGGAAGACAGGCTTCCCGGAAACCCGGGCAAGAGGACGGACGATGTCGACTCCTGCATGCCCGCGACCGTTCCGTGGGGGGGAAGGGCCACCTGCGACCGTCCGGTCGATCCCCGCGATCCCCCGGGCGGGTGCCGGAATAGAGTAATTATAGTCCAGATGCCGAATCCGGACACAACCCATATATATTGGACCCGCCCATGCAGGCCCCCCTGCAGGGTAGGGAGAAGTGATCAGATGGCCCAGAACGTTGTTGATATCCTGAAACAGGAGCACGAGATGGTGCTCTCGCAGCTCTCGGAACTCTCGAGCAAGGGCACGAGTAGCCGTGAGCAGAAGTACAACACCTTAAAGGAGAACCTCATTCCGCACATGATCGGGGAGGAGCAGGCTGTATACCCGAAACTCATGGAGTCGGGGATGCAGGAGATGGCCCTTGAGTCAATCGAGGAGCACAACGCAGTCAAGACGCTCTTATCCCAGCTCGACAGCGCTTCCACATCCGAGGAGGATGTCTGGGTGGCGAAGATAACGGTGATCAAGGAGAACGTGAAGCATCATATCAGCGAGGAGGAGGAGCATATCTTCCCGGAGATGCAGCAGAAGATGGGCAGCGACGAGCTCACGAACCTTGGCAGCCGGTACGAAGAGGCGAAGAGAAGCGCGATGCCGGTTGCGGCACGCTGAATGATCGGGCGTTATTGATGCGGGCGGATGCGCACGCATCGGCGTCCCTGGTTTTTGGCCGGAACAGGAAGAATCCGGCGAAATTGTTAAGTGCAGCGCCTCCTATTGTTCAACCGGACGGAGGACACATATGCCGCAGATTCTTGAACTGATCAGGCAGGACCACGACCTCATCAGGGGTCTCTTTGACGAACTCGAGAGCAATCCCGAGACGGGGGATGTCCGGTGCATCACGCTCCGCCGCGAGCTCCCGGGGCACATGGACGCGGAAGAAGCCACACTGTATGCACGGCTCCGGGACGTGGCGCCGGAAGAGATCCGGCAATCGCTTGACGAGCACACTGAAGTTCGCGGGACGCTTGCCCGGTTCGAGAGGATCCCCCTCAGGGACGATGCCTGGATGCCGGCGCTCATCGACCTGAGAGGAAGAGTCGAAGCACATTTCACCTCAGAAGAGGAGGATATCTTCGCCCGGGCCAAGCGCCATCTCAGCAGGGCCGATCTGTTTGCGCTCAGCGAGATGTTTGAGCAGGAGAAGGTGGCAGCGGCGCGGTACGCGACGGTGTAATGGCCACGCGAGCAAGGCCGGCGCCCCTTTGTAATCACAGCATGCCGGCCACCAGGTAAACATAAAATTATTGATTTTAGTTAAAATTAAACATTATTCCGTAAAAGTTATCGTTGCGGAGGTTAGAGTGAACTCCAATGAAAGTCCTCATCACGAGCGGAAGGACGATTGCGCAGGGCAGAAAACTCTACTACAAAGACATGCCCGCATACTCGGATGAGACGGCACACTGTTTCGTCAACCCGATCGATCTCCTGGAACTCGAGGCCGCAACAGGAGATCCCCTCCTCCTCTCGACCGGGACAGGAGAAGAAGTCTTCATCGCCACTCCATCTGAAGACGTCGTTTCCGGAACTGTATTCATCCCTTGCGGCCCGCATGCAAACGCCATCCTGCACACAAATACACGCGGAACCGGCGCTCCGGACTACAAATGGCTGGAAGGGACGGTGACGCGAACCGATCTCTCCCCGCGATCGGGCTGGGATATCCTCGTCGAGGAAGGCGGTTCCGCATGCCCTCCGGTGCCGGCACCATCAGGGGAAGACGGTGGCAGCCCCGTAACCATCCGCGATGTTGTCTGCCCTCTCTGTGGATGCCTCTGCGACGATCTCGTCGTGAAGGTCGAGGGCGGAGCCGTCACGTCCGTCGATAACGCATGCTCACTGGGTTCGGAAAAATTCCTGTCACAGAGCCGCCTTACACTCCCGATCTCAAACGATGAAGGATCCTGGAGACCGATCGGATTTGAGGAAGCCATCCGTTACGCCGCAGAAATACTCGCCAATGCCGAACGACCGCTTCTTTTTGGATGGAGCGGCACCTCTGCAGAAGCACAGTGTATCGGCATCCATATCGCCGAAGAGATCGGGGGCATAATCGACAACTGTTCGTCGATCTGCCACGGCCCATCGATCATGGGAATCCAGGAGGCCGGGCACCCGGGATGCACGCTCGGTTCGGTGAAGAACCGGGCCGACGTTGTGATCTACTGGGGTTCAAACCCTATCGAGTCGCACCCCCGCCACCTCTCTCGATACACGACATTCGTCAACGGAAAGTACCGGGATAACGGGTACCAGGACCGGACACTCATCGTCGTGGACATCAGGAAGACCGATACCGCAAAGTTAGCTGATGAGTTCATACGGATCAAGCCGGGCGGGGATTATGCCGTGTTTTCAGCCCTGCGGGCAATCCTCAGGGGCCATGCAGATACCCTCCCCGCAAGCATTGCAGGTGTCTCCCGTGAGAGATTGATCAGTCTCGCCGAACTCTGCAGAAACGCCAGGTTCGGGGCGCTGTTCACGGGGATAGGTCTGACGCAGTCTCCCGGCAAGTACAAAAACGTCAGGAATGCCATCCAACTTATTGACGAACTCAACCGGCATACGAAGTTCACCCTGACGCCCATGCGAGGGCACTGGAACGTCAACGGGACCAACCAGACGTTCTCCTTCCTTACCGGTTACCCATACGGTGTTGATTTCTCGCGCGGCATACCGTATTACAATCCCGGCGAGACCACGGCGGTCGACCTGCTCGGCCGGAAAGAGGTCGATGCGTGCCTCATCATCGGCGCCGATCCCGGAGCTCATCTGCCGAGGAAGTGCAACGAGCACCTCGCGGCGATCCCTACCGTCGTCATCGATCCATTTGTCTCGCTCAGCACCGCCTTTGCGGATCTCCATATCCCGGTTGCATGCGTGGGGATCGACTGCGAGGGAACAGGCTACCGGATGGACTCCGTCCCTATCCGGATGCGAAAGGTTCTCGATCTGGGTCTGCCAAGCGATGAGGAGGTGCTGTCGCAGATACTGTGTCATATACAGGAGGAACGGCAGACATGCAGTGCAAACGTCCTGGAGACACGGTCTCTGAAGGCACCGCCGGTAGCATAGATAGTAAGACAGGTCTCCCGGGACGGGTAAATGCAACTAATTCAACAAATGCCAAAAGTTAAATAAGTAATGGCATCTACAGATAGGATAGTGCCACCGCAGCGGCGGCACATACTTGAGATCTATCATCGTTTGAAACTCTCATCCATGTAAAACCCCGAAACACCCGCGACTCCGAGGACGGGGAGGAGCCGCACCGGGCATCGTGCCGGATGCCCCGGAGGGTGCTGCAGGAGAGTTTCAGCAGGGATGGGGGGGCCGCTCCCCCCCTTCCCCGATCAGGTTTCGCTTTTGAGGGACCCTTCTGGCTCGCTACCGCTCATATTGAAGAACAATCCATGGAAAAAGGTAGGAATAACTCCAGTGGAGCAGAGCGATGACGGAGCGTGAGAGATGTAAAAGACGTGCGTTACGCAAAAGGAACAGTCGAGAACAAACTACTGGCGTTCGCACAGTAATACATGAGAAGAACAGATTTCGTAGTAAAGGGAGGTAATAGCAGCGAGTTGGGCTTCCCGAGGGCTCGCGCACCTCAGTACCACACAGCACGTGAGAGGGCTTAACTTCTGGGTTCGGAATGGGTC
>DAOSER010000029.1:0-17473 GCA_035363235.1 Methanoculleus sp. | reverse complement strand
GTTGAGGGCCTGGTCTCGTAGGAGTTCGTGAGTTCGAATCTCACCCCTCGCATTTACTTCTTGTTTTTACCATCAGCGGATTAATCATAACACACTTTGCCAAGGGTAAGAATCGTATCGAGGGTATTGAAAATTTTTGGAATCAGGCCAGAAGAGTGCTGAGGAAATATAATAAAATCCGCACGGATTCTTTCCCACTGGTTTTGAAAGAGTGTGAGTTCGGATTTAACTATTACCTATTACAGTCACTAAGGGTATATTCCAGTTATTACACAACTTAAAAAAGGAGTTTGTGAATGGACATCCCACGTATCTTCAACATTACCGAAAGTGCTCACCGCATCCATAACCCGTTAACACCGGAAAAGCTCGCCACTCTCGGCGTAGCGTTGCGCCTGGAATCGGGGGCGCATGTGCTCGACCTCGGCAGCGGTTCGGGCGAGATGCTGTGCACCTGGGCACGCGATTACGGAATCATCGGCGTCGGCATCGACATGAGCCAGTTGTTCACCGAGCAAGCGAAACTCCGCGCTGAAGAACTCGGAGTCGCCGATCGTGTCGAGTTCATCCACGGCGACGCTGCCGGCTATGTCGCCGACGAAAAGGTCGATGTGGCAGCCTGTCTCGGTGCCACGTGGATCGGTGGGGGAGTCGTCGGCACCATCGAGCTTCTGGCGAAGAGTCTCCGCTCCGGAGGAATTATCCTCATCGGCGAGCCCTACTGGCGGCAGTTACCACCGACGGAAGACGTTGCCAAGGAATGCTTTGCCAATTCTATCTCCGACTTTCTCATGCTTCCAGAACTTCTCGCGTCTTTCGGCGACCTCGACTACGACGTTGTGGAAATGGTTCTGGCTAACCAAGACGGCTGGGATAGGTACGAAGCGGCCAAGTGGCTCACCATGCGCCGATGGCTCGAAGCGAATCCCGACGACGACTTCGCGAAAGAGGTTAGAGCCAAACTGACTCTGGAACCAAAACGCTACGCCGCGTATACGCGTGAATACCTTGGATGGGGTGTGTTCGCGCTGATGGCGCGGTGATGTGAGGCAGCTATGTGACCATACTTATGATGGCGAGGGTCGCTACACTACTCAACCTCCCTCCCATTACTCATCATAGCAAGCTCCCACACCCCTTCTGCAATCGTGTATGACCACCCTATCGGTTACTCTTCCTTAACCTCTACAGAACAGAAACCTCACCAAAGACCGCACGGGCGATCACCATACCCCCGCGCATGCCCCGGGTCAAGAACTGTCAACACCACTAGACCATACACCCCGGTGATGATATGTCAAATTTTTTCGTGTTATCAATAGGATTGATCCGGTTCGAATTGTCACCCCTGCTCCCTGTATCGGGGTACATAGAACGAAAACCCACCCCAGTCATCAGGGGGGGTTCAACAGGGCCAAAAAGACTATCCACCGTTCGCAAGGAAGTATCAATTCCGGATTCAGCTCGCCTATCACCGTCGAAATCTTTTTTGTGATGAACAGTCATCATCGGGGGTCTGCCTGCCGGGAGGATCTTCGGTCTTATCTTGGGATAAGAAGAGGTTCCCATCGGAGGCGGACACGAAACCTTCCAGTGCCACTGACTGCCCCGGCACTGGAACCAGATGAAATTGTGCAATCAGGACGGTGAGTATAATGCCTACTATCAGGACGAAAGATAACACCCGGATTTACTATAAGGATTGGGGAAGCGGACAGCCGGTGGTCTTCAGTCATGGCTGGCCGCTGAGTTCGGATGCCTGGGAAGACCAGATGATCTTCCTGGCCGACCACGGATATCGTTGCATTGCCCACGATCGCCGCGGTCATGGACGATCCGACCAGCCCGGGAACGGGAACGACATGGACACTTACGCGGATGACCTCGCGACCCTGGTCGAAGCGCTCGACCTCAGGGATGCGATCCACATCGGCCATTCCACAGGGGGTGGCGAAGTCGCCCGTTACATCGGTCGCCACGGCACGAACCGTGTGGCGAAAGCTGTGTTGATCGACGCGGTGCCGCCTCTTCTGCTGAAAACGGCTGCCAACCCCGGCGGGATCCCGATAGAATCCTTCGATGAGATCCGTGCTGCTGTCCTCGCCGACCGTTCGCAGTTCTTCAAAGACTTTAGTTCCCCGTTTTATGGTGCCAACCGGCCGGGTTCCAGAGTCTCGCAGGGTCTTCGGGACACGTTCTGGCTTCAGAGCGTGACTGCCGGACACAAAGCCGTATACGACTGCATCAAGGCTTTCTCCGAGACTGATTTTACTGAAGACCTCAAGAAGTTCGATGTCCCGACGCTCATTATCCACGGCGACGACGATCAGATTGTGCCCATCGGAGTCTCCGCAATGCTTTCATCCAAGATCGTCAGAGGCGCCATTCTCAAAGTATACCCGGGCGCTCCGCACGGCATCTGTTCGACCCACAAGGACCAGATCAATGCGGATCTGCTCGCGTTCATCAAGGGTGAGAGGGTCCCCGATATATCCATGGAGTCCAGGATGGAACCGGTCGCAGGGGCGAGATAGACTAGTTCAATCAGGAGCATGACATAATGCCGGGGGTGCTCCTTCCCCTGGTACGGCACCTTTTTGTTAAACCACCGGTCCATCTCCTCCGTGACTTTTGTGCGCCGGTGAGCCGGAGCCGGACGACGCCGGCCCCCTCGCCCTGCGTTGAGGCTCGTACCCCTCCGTGCGGACCGTCAGGAGGCAGAGTACGCCCAAGCAACTCCTGCCGGGCAGGGAACAGCATTATTGTGACGAAGCCCGGACCCCCGGCCGTGTCGAGATCCTCCGGCGCATAAAAAAGACGGACGAGCCGGCAGACAGACAATTATATACTTCCCATGACGTTATCCCCGTGGAGAACCCTGCACGAGGATCTCCTGCTACTCGGCCGATGGCGATCCTGCCGGACGGGGCTGGGCCGTATGCAGACCACTGAGCCGGACACGGAGGTACGACCCGAGATACTGCAGATACTGGATGCCATGGAGGATGCCGCTATCCTCGCAGATTCCGGCATGAACGTCCGCGCCATCAACTATTCCATGGAGCGCCTCGCCGGGATCTCCGCCGATGACGCCCGGGGTGCCGATGCGGCCCACATCGTCGCCGACCGAATCCTCCCGGAAGGGGACCAGAGGGAGCGGATCCTCTCGCTGCTCGAGAACCGCACCGGGTCTGAGGAGATCACGGTCAGGGTGTCCTCGGCCGGCCAGGAGAGGTGGTATGCCTTCTCCTCAAGGCAGATAATGGCGACCGGGGACTGGCTCGTCCGGTTCCGCGACGTCACCCGCCGAAAGATCGCCGAGGAAGAGGTGCGGCGGAGATCAGGCGACCTCGCCTTCCTCTCCCGGGCGGCGACGGAGCTTGCCGGGATGCCGGACGAGGCCGACATCTTCTCCGCAATCGGCGCCTACCTCCACGAACTCGCGCCCGGCTCCGTCGTCATCGTGAGCGCAGCCGATATCCGGGCGGGCACCCTGAGCCCGCGGGCGTTCTTCGGCATCGAACCGTTCCTGCCGGAGATCGTCGAGGCCTTCGGGGAGGACCTCACCGGGATCTCGCTCGAAATCCCCCCGCATATCCGGGCAATCATGGCTCGCGGCGAGATCGAGGAGGTGAAGGGAGGGCTGCAGGAAGTCGCCCTCGGGCAGATTTCGCAGGAGATCTGCCGTAAATTCGAGGCTATCGCCGGCTTCGGGGCAATGTACTGCATCCCGTTCACCTGGAAAGGCGAAATCTTCGGGTCGGCCGTGATCCTCACCCGGCGGGAGGGAGGGGAGGTCAATTTCCGGGCCGTCGAGGTCTTCCGGAACCTTGCCTCGATTGCCCTCCAGCGGCACCGGGCGGAGGCCGAACTGCGCGGGAGCGAAAAGACGTTCCGGGCTCTCATCGAGAAGGGCTCCGAGTTCATCCTCATCATCGACGATCAGCTCAGGATCCGGTTTGCGAGCCCGCCTATCGAGCGGATAGATGGTTTTCCGCCCGAAACGCTGGTGGGGAGGCATGCGTTCGATATGATCCAGCCCGAGGACCTGCCGCGGGTGGAGGAGATGGTATCGGCCCTGGCGGAGAGGCCGGGAGGGAGCATGCAGTTCGAGGTCCGCTTCAGGGGTCCGCGCGGCACGCACGTGATCGAGGCAATCGTGACCAACCTCCTGCGCGACCCCAATATCAGGGGCTTTGTCGTAAACGCATGGGACATCACGGAGCGAAAGCGAACCGAAGAGGCCCTGCGTCGGGCCGAACGGGAAAAGGCCCTTATCCTGGACTCGACTGCCGAGATGTTCGCCTACTACGACACGGATCTAACGATACTCTGGGTCAACCGCGCCGCCGCCGCATTCCTCGGCAGGGAACCGGAGGACCTGGTCGGGCATCGATGCTACGAGATATGGCACAACCGCACAGGTGTCTGCGACATATGCCCGGTTGTTCTCGCCCGGGAGACCGGGCAGCCCCAGGAGGCCGAGATCACCACGCCCGATGGGAGAATCTTCTTCCTCCGGGGGTATCCCGTCACCGACGAGACAGGGAAACTTGTCGGTCTCATCGAGTTCGCGCAGGATATCACCGGCCGCAAGCGGGCGGAGCAGGAGCTCCGGATCAAGGACATGGCCATAGCGTCATCGCTGAACGCCATCTCCCTCGTCAGTCTCGACGGGATGATCACCTACGTCAACCGTGCCTTCCTCACCATGCACGGGTGGGAGCGGGAGGATGATATCCTCGGACAGCCGGCATCGGCGCTCTGGGCCGATGCGGCGGAGTCAAGGCGGGTCATAGACGAGTTCCGCCGGGCCGGCACCTGGTCCGGGGTGACTGAGGGGCGACGGCGGGACGGGTCGACCTTCCCCATGCAGCTTGCCCTCTCCCTCGTCACCGATGAGGAAGGGAAACCGCTCTGCACGATGGGGTCGGGGATTGACATCACCGAGCAGAAGCAGGCAGAAGGGGCGCTGAAAGCAGCAAACGCCTACAACCGGAGCCTATTTGAAGCCAACCTCGACCCGCTCGCCGCCATCGGTCCCGACGGGAAGATCACCGACGTCAATACCGCCACCGAGCAGGCGACAGGCTACGCACGCGAAGAGTTGATAGGGACGGACTTCTCCGATTACTTCACCGACCCCGCAGGAGCGAGGGCGGGATACCGGAAGGCCTTTGCGGAAGGGCAGGTGCGGGACTACCCGCTGGAGATCCGGCACCGCGACGGAGATATGATCCCGGTGCTCTATAACGCCTCCGTCTACCGCGACGAAGAAGGGAGGGTCGCCGGGGTCTTTGCGGCGGCACGCGATATTACAGAGCAGAAACGGGCAGAGAAGGCTTTGAGCGAGAGCGAGGAGCGCTACCGCACCCTCGTCGAACTCATGCCGGAGGCCGTCGTCGTGCACCGGACCGACGGCACCATCCTATACGTGAATCCTGCCGCCGTCCGGATTACTGGCGGGAAGGGGCCTGAAGACTTCGTCGGCAAGTCGCTCGATCGGTTCGTCCACCCCGATTACCAGGTTCTCGTCACCGAGACGATCCACCGGATGCTGCAGGAGGGCGCAAGCATCCCGGTATTCGAACAGGTGCTCCTGACCGTCGAAGGCCGGCCTATCTGGGTCGAGGTCACGGCGGCCCCCATACACTACGACGGCCGGCCGTCAATCATGGTTGTTTTCCGTGACATCTCTGAGCGCAAACAGGCACAGGAGGCATTACAGCGCCGGGGTGCGGAACTCTCCATGCTGAACCGGCTGATCAGCGTCTCGGCATCGGCTCTCACGCTCGACGAACTGGTCGAGTCAGCGCTCAGTACCTCCCTCGCCCTCCTGAACTTCGATATCGGCGCAATCTACCTGCTGGACCGGGAACTGAACCTTGCGACGCTCGCCGGCCTGCGGGGCATGGAGCGATCGGGCGGGCTGCAGACCATCGATATATTCCAGCACCCCTTCGATGAGGTCTTCGTTGCAGGCAGACACCTCTCCATCCACGCCCGGGCGCAGACGGATGCAGAGGAGGAGGTTATTCTGGATGTTTTCAGGGTTTCCGCCCTCACCTGGATTCCGCTTATGGCCGAGTCGAGAATCGTGGGAGCGCTGGCGGTAGGGAGTTCAACGGGAGAGCAGGTGTCCCCGGACGCCCGATGGCTCATGGAGGCGATCAGCAAGGAGATCGGGGCCGGCATCCTGCGCGGAACGCTGTATAAGCAGCTCGAGGCGGCAAACCGCGAAGCGAACCTGTACCTGGACATCCTCACGCACGACATCAGGAACGCCAACTGTGTCGCAACCCTGTATACCGAGCTGCTGATGCAGATCTTAACAGGAGAGCCCGAAAAGTACGCCCGGAAGATGAAGGCGAGCATCGATAAAAGCACGGAGATTCTGGCGAATGTTGCAATGATCCGCAAAATCCGCCTGGAGCATGCGCCGTTAAAGCCGATCGACCTTCACGGTGTGATCGTCAGCGAACAAAAAAACTTCCCCGAAGCCGAGATCAGGTACGAGGGAGCCCCTCGCATGGTCTGGGCGGACGATCTCATCGCCGAGGTCTTCCACAACCTCATCGGGAATGCCGTCAAGTTCGGCGGTCCCGAGGTCGTTATTACCATCTGGGTCGAGACGCTCGACGGCAGCGTCGCCGTCACCGTGGCAGACACCGGCCCCGGCGTTCCCGACGAACTGAAGGAGCCGATCTTTCACCGGTTCGAACGAGGGCGGACCCGGGCACGGGGGGAGGGGCTCGGCCTCTACATCTGCCGCACGCTCCTGGAGCGTTACGGCGGGCGCATCTGGGTCGAGGACCGGGTGGCCGGCCACCCGGAAGCGGGCGCCGCGTTCCGGTTCACGCTCAAGGAGGTCGTGGAGTGATCAGGGTTTCAGTGTGAACTTGAACGCAGCGCCTTCTTCCGGGCGGCCCGGAACCCGGTCCTCTGCCCAGATCGTCCCACCGTAGCGCTCGACCAGGATCTTCACCAAATAGAGTCCAAGTCCCTTACCGACGCCCCGTTTCTTCATTTCATAGCAGTGGAAAATCCCATTTTTATCATCGTCCGAGACACCGGGACCGGTATCCTCGACCGACACCCGGACGAACCCATCATCCTCTTCAATCCGGATGGCAATCTCGACGTCAGGACCGCCGAACTTGACGGCATTGCCGATAAGGTTGTCAAAGACCACAGGGAGAAGATCGTCCGCCTGAACCTGGTAGTTTGTCCCGTTATAGAGGAAGATACTCGTGGGATAGTCGTTCATCACCCCCCGGACTGCTGCATCAAGGTCCGTTGGTTTGAGCTCGGTTTTTGTCCGATGGATCCGGCGGATGGTAGAGACGGTACCCAGGATCTCTATGCTCTTCTGGACGCTGCGCTGCAGTTTTTTCGCGTATCCAGCTGCCTCTCCGTCAAGGGACTCGATGAGCAGGTCGGCGTAGAGGTTCGAGACGTTCTCGGTGTTGCCGATGTCGTGGGTAAGGATGTCCAGGTAGAGGTTTGCCTCCCGGTTCGAGATCTCCAGATCGCGGTGGAGCAGGGCCAAATTTTCGGCGTATCGCTGAAACGCTTCCTCGGCCCGCTTCCGCTCGGTGATGTCCCGGAAGAGAACCATCACCGAAGGCAGGTTTTCATACAGAATGGGGGTAGCAACAACCTCAACATCGACTACCTGACCGTCGAGTTTCACAAACCTCTCTGCGCGCAGGGGCACGGTCGTACCCTTCTCCGTCATCTCGCGGTTACGTCTCCTGAATACTTCGTGGTCTTCAGGGTGGACAAACTGGAGGACCGGTTTGCCGACGAGATCCTCCCGCTTTTCTGCCCCGAAAAGAGTGACACAGGGAGGATTGACGTAGACAACGCTACCCTGGCGGTGCACCGCGATCGGTTCCGGCGCAAGTTCCACGAGGTTCCGGTACTTCTCCTCGCTCTCTTGCAAGGCAGCTTCAGCCCGTTTCCAGGCGGTGATATCGATTCCGATACCTCCAACATACCTCTTCCCGGACGCGTCCTTGAAGGGAAACTTGCAAGCCCACCAATAGGTAATACCTCCCTTCGGGTTGGGCGTCTCTTCCACGACTTCAATAGCGCTGCCTGCCTTGAGAACGGTTTGGTCATTCTTCCAGAATTGTTCGGCAACATACAAAGGCCATAACTCAAAGTCCGTCTTACCGCACAAGTCTCCCTGTCGACGATTAAAATGACTCTCGTCGAATTTGTTCAAGTATATGTAGCGCCCCTCTTCGTCCTTCATGAATGCAACTGCGGGGCTGTTGTCCATGAACGCTGTGAACCGTTCCTCACTTTCCCGGAGGGCTTCCTCAGCCTGCTTCCGCTCGGTGACGTCCTCGGCGGCGATGCTGATCGCGATGACGCGCCCCTGATTATCGGTTACCGGCCGCCAGGACTCGTTCCAGTACCTCTGCACCCCGGGTTGTGCCGGTGTTTCCCCCCGTACCTCAATATCAAGCGCGGGTCTCCCCGTCGCAACAACCGCCCGGGCGAGCTCTTCAGCCGCATCCGCAAGGTCCGGCACCAGCTCGCGGACTCTCTTGCCGATGTGCTCCTCGACGGAGAACCCGTCCATCTCCGCGAACCGTTGATTGACATGCAGGTACCGTGTATCCGTGCCGAGCAGACACAGACCGACCGGCGCCGAGGCGTAGATCATCTCGATCTGGCGGAGTTCTGCGTTTTCACGTCGAAGCGCGTCATTCTCTTCCCGGAGCTCTGCAGTCCGCTCGCGGATGAGCCGTTCGACTTCGGCGGCGTTGTCCTGCTTCTCGTCGCGGCTGGTGAAACTGGTTCGCTTCTCCGTGGTACCTGGGAATGTGGACATTGGAAAAAGAAACTCCGGTTGAAAGTATGCAAGTGAATTTACGCAGGCTATGATAACTGTAACGGAAAGACCTGCCAGTCACGCAGGGTTCGATTTTCATGAAGTAATGAGACATAATCTCTATTTAGCAGAAACGGCTCCCGTTTGCTGCACCTTCCTTGATGCAGCGCAGCCCTCGGTTCGAGAATCCGATCGTATAGTATTCAATACACACAAACCGTGAACCAGAGGTCAGTTTCGACTTCTTCGAGCCGGATCGAGAATGGGTTCAGTGCCGGGGCAGTCCAGACAGACAGGGGCGCCAGGCTATAGGTCCTTCCGGGAAGAATTTTTCTTCTTTCCGGGAACCGGGCAACCTGCCAAAGCCCGGGTTGCTCCGACGGCTCCGGAACGGCCCGGCTGCAGATGTGATCCGGGCGTGTTTCCGGCAGGTATTTCATCATTGCGATGAGTACTACCGGATAATGAGCATGCCGATACGCCAACCGCCCGGTGTTTGGGGAGGCGGTCACGATCGCCTGTAAGTGCTGCCAGTGCGGCAGCTGCTGCAGCAACATGCGAAACGTCCACACAGTCGTCGAAGAACGCGGCAACTACACCTTTGTCGTGCACAACGCCTATAGCGGGGATGTGAAGGAGGTGCGCGTCGACCCGGACAAGATCGCCCTCTTCGAGGATGAGAGCAGCATCAAGGAACTGCCGGACGCATGCCCCTTCTTGAGGTTCGATGGGAAGACGGGAAAGGCATGGTGTACGGTCCACCTGACACGCCCCGAGATCTGCCGCGACTACTGCTGCTGGCGTCTCCTCATCCTCGATGCGCAGGGCAAAAGGGCCGGGCGCGTGATGTACCAGGCAACGTTCCTCCCGGACACCGACGAACTCAGACGGCTCTGGGAGGAGGTGAAACCGACGTTGAACGGGCTCTCTGGCACCGAATGGGACGACGCCGTCATCAATATTCTCACGTCAGCCGGATACCGCGTTCGCCGGTAACTGCCGGGATACCCCAAAATAGGGCGATATCCCTATTCTTCCCCGGAACGGGAGCCCGTCATCCCCATCCTGTCGTCGAGCCAGTCGAACTTGGCGGCAAACGATTGCCCGAACGCCCCGAACTGGCAGTGCGACCCGGCGCCGTAGTCGTCGGAGAAGACCATAAGTTCCCGCTCGCAGGTGAGGTGGTCGTAGAGTGCCGTTGCCTGCACCCCGTCCGGGTCGAGGTGATCGGTCGCGCCGGCACAGACCAGCGTGGGGCACCGTATCTCTTCGGCAATTCCGACGAGTGAAAATTCCATCCATTTCGCCCAGAACTGTGCCGGCGAGCCGGCATCAAAGATGAACATCCCGTGCTCGTTCAACCAGCGGATGCCGGTATCGTGCGCCATAGCGTCGCGGAGGGCGTCGTTGAACTCAACCGGATCCGTCTGCAGCCACTCCTGCAGCTCAATCTTTGTCATGTTCGCTTCCCCGCCTTCCTGCAGGTTCGCGAGGAGCGTTAGTCCGACATCGTAGGTACCTGCGTCCGCGATCAGCGCCGCGATCCGGGGCTCATACGCGGCGCCGCGGGGGGCGAGGTAGCCGCCGAGCGAGATCCCCCAGAGTGCAATCCGGTCTTCGTCGACGTCGGGCCGGCTCACCGCATAGTCCACGACAGGTCCGATCACGTTCTCCCAATCGTGACGGAACGGGATGTGCTGGACCCGTATCACCTCGCCCTGGCCCGGCCCCTCGAATGTCAGGACGTTGTATCCGCGTCCGATCCCTTCCATCGCGTACGGATGGAGTTCCTCCTGGCAGCCGTCAAACCCGGTCTGGACGATGAGCAGCGGCCGGGGTTTGCCGGAGTCGTCGACCGCATAGAAGTAACCCGGCAGCGTGGTATTCTCGTACGGGATGGCGACAACCTCGTACGGGACAACGTCGAGTGAGAGCGCATCGCGGAACGATTCCCGGCTCTTTTCCCATGTCTCCACGATGCGGGGATCGTCGGGGTTGCCATGCAGGAAGAACTCGGCCGTGCGGTAATACGTTGCGGCCCGGTAGTATGCTTCCATCGCAGAAACCCTGTGCCCGGCTGCGAGGCTCTCGTCGCCCGCTGTCCTGAAGGTGTCCGCGGTCTTGCTCCATTCGCTGTACCAGCTCTCAAAGTCTCCTTCCTTGATCCTGGACGCAGTGGCAAGGCACTCGCCGATATCGGCCTCTCCCGAATACGAGGCGCCGAGTGTCCGCTGGAGTTCGAAAGCAAATTCCCGGTCCGTAAACACGAGCGCCGGGCAGTCAGGGGGAGGTGCGGCAGGAGATGATGCCGGCGACTGCTGGCCGGTCGTTATACAGCCTGCAGAAATGACAGAAAACATTGCGATAGATAGAGTGAGCATGATTACGGCTCTGCTGGGTTTCACGGCGGATCATAGGAGGATGACATAACTGCAGAGATAATAGTTACGAAGTTTTCACAGACCTTCAATTGCAAAAGGGACAATCCCGAGGCAAATTCAGAGACACGGCACGCCGGTGGCAAAGGGAGTTGAGAAAAATTAACCGTCAGCAGCCCGATACCTATATCGGGATACTATGGAATTGCAGACCGAGAGAAGAGACGGGATTCTGACGTTCGCCATTCAGGGAAGGCTTGACGGGTACGGCGCGGGACAACTCGCCGATGCCGTGCAGGCATCGGTGCAGGACGATGACCGGTCGATCGTCTTCGACCTTACGGGGCTGAGTTACCTGAGCAGCGCGGGCATCCGGGTCCTCCTCGCCGTAAAAAAACAGTTGAAAGAGCGCAGCGGTATCCTGGCACTTGCCGGGATGCAGGAGTACCCAAAGAGTGTCCTCGATATGGCAGGGGTGACACCGGTATTCTCCATCTATCCCGGGGTCGAGGAGGCCGTAGCCGCCTGCAGGAAGCCGCAGGACAGCCTTTCGGTCATCAGCGAGCTGGCCCGGACCCCGCTCGTCAAAGACAGCGTTACCTATACCGTCGAGCGGGTCTCCACGAAGAGGTCGTCGCTCCGGGCCACCGGCAGCCTGGATAAGATGCTCTGCGCCCGCCTGGCGGAGGAGGACATCCGCGCAATACCGTTCTCGGCCCTCCAGTACTCGCTCGGCATCGGCGCGCTCGGGGCGAGTGTGGCGGACGTGCTCCCGCTCCTTGGGGAGATGATCACGCTTCACGGTTCAGTGGTATGGCTGCCGACCGATGGGAACGCCACACCGGACTTCTTCACGCCGGCAAAAGACACCGGAGAACTCTACGTCTACGCCGGATACAACGTCGCGCTGGAGGGGCCGTTTCACGAGATCGTCACCATCGACGCCGGGAACAGCGGCAGCATCACGCTTTCTGACGTATACCGCACGATCTTCGACCTTGCCCGGGAGCAGAAGCGCGATTATGCCGGCATTGTCGCCATCGCCATGTGGGCCGTTGTCGACGGGGTCCGGAGCCTTGGGATGAAGAAGTCGCCTGTTGCCGCATCATCCCCGGCAAACGGCCTTCCCATCAATGCTGAAGCGAACGTAAAGGAATGGCTCGAAGAAGACGATGAGCCGAAGTATCACGGCGACACGATGGTCAGTTTCGGGTTCGGAATAGACTATTCGGCCTGCAGCGACGGGCACCTTTCAGCCCTCACCGACGAGAACCGTCCAAAGACCCAGCAACTGCAGCTTCACAACCACGGCGTCATCTTCCGGGGGATCCCATGGGATGCATCGCTCGATCTCTCCCGGCAGATTGAAAAGATCGTGACCGAGGGCGAGTTCGTCGATATGCGGCACCTCAAGGACAGCACCCGGATCCGGCGGGCGAAACTCGGCGTGGCGTATATCTCGGGAATCGACGTCGAGGAGTGAGCAGGGTTCCGATCAATCTCTATCCTTTTTGAGAATCACCGGCCGGAGGCGGTCTATTCGCCCTTCCCAACCCGTTCGCGGATCCGCTCCACCGCATTCCCGGCGGCCGCCCGGGCATACCAGTCCTCATCGTCGAAGATACCCTCAAGCGGTTCGACGGCGCGTGCATCCCCGATCTCAGAGAGCACATCCGCTGCACGCTTCCGGACATCGGCGTCCGGATCGCTGAGTGCGGATACGACCGGCTCCGTCGCCGGAACTCCGGTGGCAACGAGCGCCGCCGCAGCCTCCCTCCTGATACTGTAGTAGTCGTCGTGGAGAAGGGCAATAAGCGCCGGCACCGCACGCGGGTCGCCGATCTCACCGAGAACCTTCGCCGCCCGCCGCCGGATGCTGTCGTCGCGGTCGTTCAAGACCGCGATCAGCGGCTCGACCGCATCCGGGCCCAGCGGGAGAAGATCGCCCCATCGCTCCTTTGCGATCAGGTAGACAACCGTCTCCTCCCCCGGAGACCAGCCAAGACGGTCGAGGGCATCCGCCACCCCGGCACGGACGCGGAAATGCCCATCGGTGAGTGAATCAGGAAGCAGCCGTGCCGCGGGCTCCCCGATCAGCACGAGCGCCGCTACCGCACCCTTCCGGGACGTGTCGTTCCCGTCTCTGAGGACGCGCAGGAGCGGCCTGACCGCCGGCTCGCCCAGCATCCCGAGCGCCCGCACCACGACCCGCCCCATACGCCAGTCCTCGGAGAGGAGCGCATCAATCAGCGGCTCGACTGCGCCGGGGTTCCCGATCTTGCCGAGCGTTGCGGCCGCCCCCATCCTGACTGCCGGGGGAGCGTCGCGGAGAGCCCGGATCAGCGGCTCGACGGCAGGGTCCCCGATGCCGACGAGTGCCCGCGCCGCGCCCAGGCGTATCTGCCAGTCGCGGTCCTGGAGTGCCTCGATGAGCGGCACGACCGCCGGCTCCCCGATCATCTTGAGCGCCTCGACCGCCTTTCTCTGTCCGCCATCCTGCTCGGAGCGGAGTTCATCGATCAGCCTCGTGACCGCAGGCGCCCCGATCATACCGAGCGCCCGCGCCGCACCCATCTGGATCGCGGTATCGGGATCGCTCAGCGTCCGGATCAGCACTTCGACAGCACCGGCCCCGATTCCGGCAATGGAGGCCCATTGTTCCTTCGCAATCAGGTAATAGACCCTTTCCGCTTCGGTCGCCGGCTCCCACCCGATCCTGCCGAGAACCTCCGCCGCACCCAGCCGCACGAGGTAGCGTTCGTCTGAAAGCGACTCCGTAAGGGAGGCAGCGATCGGCCGGCCAACCCGGGTGAGGGTATCGACCGCCTCCAGGCGGATGATATCGTTCGGGTGCCCCAGCGCTCCGATGAGCGAGCCGACCGCCGCGTCCTCAAGGCTGATGAGCACGTCCCCGGCGCGCTGCCGGATACGGGGATCGTCATCCCCGAGCGCCTCAACCAGCGTATCGAGGGATTCCTCTCCCATCATCGCCAGGATCTCCGCCGCGGTCGGCCCGATGCCGGGATGCGCGAGAACCAAAGCGAGTGCACCGGCAGCAGGCCTCCCCATCCGGACCAGAACCTCTGCGGCGGCCAGGCGGAGCGCCTCCTCGCTCAGCGCACGGATCAGGGGTTCCACGGCTCCTTCTCCGATCCGCACCAGTATATCGCCTGCGGACTCCCGATACGCCTCTTCACCGAGCAGCCCGATCAGGGAAGGCACCGCCGAAGACCCGAGGCGGGCCAGCGACTCCGCCACCCCCGCCTGTACCGACGGGTCCGGGTCGCCGAACCGCGCCGCCAGGGGATCGGCGGCTGGGGCACCGAGTTCGACGACTTCCGGCCACCGCTGGAGCGCGATCAGGTAGACAGCCAGCTCATCCATACATCCGGGGCTCCAGCCAAGCCTCTCAAGCACTCTGGCGGCCCCCACGCGGATCAGCGAGTGCTCGCTACCAAGTGCTTCCGTGAGCGGCCCGAGCGCCGGATCCCCTATCCGCGTGAGCGCCGACGCCGCTCCCGCATGCCCGTCACCGTCCTCACCGAGGAGGGAGATGAGGGGGCCGACCGCAGGCGCACCGATGCCGACCAGGGCGTCCACGGCCTTCCGGTGAAGGCGAGCGCCGCCGGTTCTGACGAGTTCGACGATGGCCGGCACCGCCTCAGGCGCCCCAAGCCTGCCCAGAACCTCGACGGCGCTCTCCCGGGCGTTCCCGCCCCCCTCAAGCATCCCAAGAACAGGGGCGATAGCCGGCTCCCCGATGGCAACGAGCGCATCGGCCGCCACCGGGGCTACGGCTTCATCGGTGAGGGCATCCACGAGCGGTCCTACAGCCGCCGGGTCGCCGATCTCGCCGAGCGTCGCCGCCGCCTCGCCGCGTATACGGTCGTCGTCGCCGTTGAGCGCCCGGATCAGGGGGTCCACGGCCGGCGAGCCCATCAGGGCGAGTTCCATCCACTCCTCGCGGGCAATCAGGTACCACGCCCGCTCGGCGTCGCTCCAGGGTTCCCAGCCCATCCTGCCGAGAATTTCGGCGGCCCGGGCGCGGGTCAGGGACCGCCCGGAGGTCAGCGCCTGGATCAGGAACGGGACCGCCGGCTCCCCGAGCGCACAAATGACGTTTCGGAGCGTCTCCTCTACTTCCCCGTCCGCCGAGTCAAGGGCCCGGAGGCACGCCTCTGTCGCAGGTTCCCCGATCTTTACCAGGGATGCCGCTGCTGTGCCGCATAGTGAGGGGGTGGAGAGCAGCTCGATGAGCGGATCGACCGCAGGAAGACCAATCTCCGCGAGCGCCATGGCCGCCAGCGGCCGGACCTCATCATCCGCTTCGTGCAGGAGATCGACCAGGGGGCCGACCGCAGCCTCGCCGACCTCCCCGAGGGTCCGGGCGGCATTCCACCATGCCTCCTTGTCCGGGGACTTCAGGATACGCATGAGGGGTTCGACTGCGGCCTCGCCGTAATCAGCGACATCGAGCCATGCCTCGACGGCAATGAGGTAGCGGATCGCCCCGGCATCGTCGGGGGCCTTCCACCCGAGTTCCCGAAGGACGGAGGCCGCCGACCTTCGGATGCTCCTTCCCGGTGCGTCAAGGGCTTCCACAAGGAAGGGGACAGCCTCGTCGCCGATCTCCCGGAGCGCGTAGCGGGCGCCGAACTGCACCTCACCATCGTCGCCGGCGAGCGCTTCGATGAGGGGCGCGACGGCGGGACGCCCGATACGCACGAGCGTGGCGGCCGCCCCGATCTTTGTCGCAGCGTCCCCGAGTGCAGCGATCAGGGTCGGGATCGAGTCCTCGCCGATCAGGGCGAGGGCTTCGGCGACGCACCACCGCCGCCCGTCCTCCGCGCGAGCGAGGGCATGAACCAGGGGCTCAACGGCGTCGGCTCCATGCTCTGCAACGGCAGTGACGGCGCGCCCGCGAACCCCGGCATCGTCGCTGCCGAGATCGTCGATGAGCGACTCCAGCGGGCGTTCCTCGTCCTCCGGCGGGACGTCATCGTATTCGACAACCCCTGAGAAGCCGACATCTCCGTCGTCGAACCCGAGCATCCGTATGAGTTCCTCATCGGTAAGGGCATCGGGACGCGGGGCAGGCCCGCCGTCAGGAGGACATTCCGGAGACTCGCCGGGAGCGTCGGTGATGCCGTCAGCGGCGATCTCTACCCCATCCAGAGAGGGGATATCCGTAAACCAGAGCAGGTCCTCTGAGACCTCTTCGACGGCATCAGGTTCGCCGGAAGGGGATTCAGGATTCCCACTCGCCGAAGGGGCCGGAGTGTCGAACTGCCGGACAACTTCGGGAGGTTCTTCGTTGATCTCGATGAACGTTACCTCAACATCGGGCAGGACGAGTTTTTCCGGGAGCGGTTCCACAGGGGTATCCGAACGTTCCTCCGCATCGTCCTCTCCGGCGCCTCCTTTCATCCAGCGTCTGAAGAAAGAACGTCCGCCCGGCCCGAATATCCCGGGTATACCCGCAACAGGGCAGAAGGCGTCAACCGTCTGAGGCAACTGGACCCCTGTTGCCCCCGCATAAAGCAGGAGGAGAGCAAGAACAGCTACCCCAAACACCGCAGATGCCGCGGCGACCGACGCCCACCTCCTCACAGATACCGGCATTGCACTGTGGATTCCGGCTGCAGGATCGGCTGATGAACTGTCCGGGACTGCTCGTCGCCCCTCGATGCGCATAATGATGACTTTACGTCTAAAAATAAAACATGTTTGTTTTCCGTGCACGACAGATAAGATAACTCTCAAATCCTCCCTCATTCAGGAGGACAGGTACCGGCACCACCCTTCTCCGGACCCGTGGTCCCCGGATAGCGCTTGTACCAGACGAACCAGGGTGTGTCGAGAACGCCGATGATGCCTTTGCTGACGATCAGACCGATGATCAGGGGGAACAGGGGGATGCCGGCGGTGAAGAAGGCGATGCTCACGATATACAGGCCGGTGAGGGTGGCAAACCCGTACCCGGGATACAGCCTGACGACAGCGGCACCCGTATACGTCGCAATGGTGAGGCTGATCACTCAATATATCCAGACGAAGGGTATCGGCACGGGAAGACGTCTCCGGGGGGTGTTGGCCTTCTGCAGTATTAACTCTCATCTTTCGGGCGATTCGAGCCTGCGGCCAATTTGAGACGGCAGGTCAGAACCCTTCATTCATGATCCGGTTGAGTTCCGAGCGCTTGATCCGCCAGGACCCCCCGCACTTGACCGCCGGGATCCGCTCTTCCCGG
>DAOSER010000028.1:0-17739 GCA_035363235.1 Methanoculleus sp. | reverse complement strand
GAAACGCCTCATGGAGCAGGGGCTCAAAGAGCAGGGAGATCAGAACAGGCCGTTTGCCTACGGATTCAAGATCGTTCTCCACGACGCCGGCAAGACGGAGACCCCGGCAAAAGAAGCGGCTCCCGCAGCAACGGAGCCGGGAGAACCCTCCTCCGAGGGGACCATCGAGCCGATAGCAGAGATGTATACGACCGATGACGACGTGACGGTGGCAATCGATCTCCCGGGTGCCGAGAAAGAGGAGATTCACCTGTCACTCATCAACGGGACATTGACGATCATCGCCGGGGCCAGCCAGCTGACATCGGTGGAGGTGCCGGCAGTGGATCCCGATTCCATGCAGTCGAACTACAAGCACGGCGTCCTCGAAGTCAAATTCTCCCGGGGCAAGTCGATCAGGATCGACTGAGGCGCCAGAGCGCCTGCCGGGTTAGGGCCGGCAGGGCCATAATACTTTTCATCGGTTGGAGCATACTCCCGCAGACAGACCGGGAGGTACCGGGCGGGAGGCTGCCAACACACCTCTCCTTTCCGTACCCCCGCCCTATCCGGCTCATCTCCCGGCGGCACCAGGACGATATCTCCCTGAGAACCCGCGCAATCGGTAGCGGGGCTCTCAGGAGTGATTCCCAAGGATGCTGCTCCCGTCGACGGTCCTATCGCCAATTTTCCCCCACAAATCGTCAGAAACGGTGAAAGGCAGTATATCGACCCCGCAGTTGCCGTATGGGGTGTTTACCGCGAAGGATAACCGGGAAGAACGATTCTGAAAATCGGTTGCCGTAGCCAACCTTTTTTCAAGGCAACAACACCTACATATACAGTAATACCTATCTACTAGTCGTAAGGGCTATGCCCGTCCAGGTAGTGGTGATTATATGGTTAAGACCACCGTGTCCGTAATCAAAGCAGATATAGGAAGTTTCCCGGGGCACTCCCGCACCCACCCGAAGATCCTTGAGGTGGCCGCCCGGAGGCTCAAGGAGGCAGAAGGCAGCATCCTCATCGACTCGTACGTCACCCACTGCGGTGACGACCTCGAGCTGATCATGACGCACACCAAAGGGGAGGATAACGAAGAGATCCACAAGCTGGCGTGGGATATCTTCATGGAATGCGCCGAACTCGCCAAAGAAATGAAACTCTACGGCGCCGGCCAGGACCTGCTCGGAGATGCGTTCAGCGGCAACGTCAAGGGAATGGGGCCCGGCGTTGCTGAGATGGAGTTCGAAGAGCGGGCTTCTGACCCGATCCTGATCTTCATGGCCGACAAGACCGAGCCCGGTGCGTGGAACTACTTCCTCTACAAGATGTTCGCTGACCCCTTCAGCACATCCGGCCTCGTCATCGACCCGTCGATGCACGAAGGGTTCACCTTCGAGGTCCACGACGTCATGGAGAAGCGCAAGATCCTCTTCAACACCCCCGAAGAGTCCTACAATCTCCTTGCCTACATCGGAGCACCGAGCCGCTACGTCATCAAGTATATCTGGAAGAAAAACGGCATAATCGGGGCATCCACCAGCACCCAGCGGCTGAACCTGATGGCCGGCCGATACGTCGGCAAAGACGACCCGGTCATGATCGTCCGGGCGCAGAGCGGATTCCCGGCGGTGGGCGAGGTCATCGACCCCTTCAGGACGCCCATCCTCGTGGCCGGCTGGATGCGCGGTTCGCACCACGGCCCGTTCATGCCGGTGGGGGTCGCCGATGCAAACTGCACGCAGTTCGACGGGCCGCCCCGGGTCATCTGTCTCGGGTTCCAGGTCTGCAATGGGAAACTGATCGGGCCTGCAGACATGTTCGACGACCCGGCGTTCAACCGTGTCCGCGACCAGTGCTGCGAACTATCCAGCGTGCTCCGGGCCCACGGGCCGTTTGAGCCGCACCGCCTCTCGCTTGAGGAGATGGAATACACCACCCTCCCGGGCGTCGAGAAGCAGCTCAAGGACCGCTGGGAAGACCTTCCCGAGTAACCCCCTTCTCTCTCATTTTACCAGGCGGCTGCTTACGGCCATGCGCCGATCACCCTGCGGCATGCGGTGCCCTTCAGTTGCCGCGGTTCCCCGGGGAAAACTTAATGCATGAATATAACCACATAAGAACAGATGGTTAACGGCATCGTACTCCCTGTAAAGAAGGTTTTTTCGCTCGTAGACTCTAAAGTCGTCGTTGAGATCAAGGATGACGGCAGAAAACTCCAGGGACGACTCGTGGCGGTGGACGAACACCTGAATCTTCATATGGATGAGACCACTGAGTATACTGGAGAACAGCGGGGCCGCACCCTCGGGACCGTCGTCATACGCGGTAATAATATCCTGACCATTGCGCCCCTGCTCTGATAGCCATGTCCGACCAGGAGGAAGAAGCACTCAAGATAATCCAGTCTCATCGGCAGGGAGTCCTCCAGAGCGAGCTCTGGAAACTCCTTGATATCGATAGCAGGAAGTGCTCAAGGATCGTGAAGCGCCTGCTTGATGCCGGGTTGATAGAGCGCATCGAATTCCGCAGCGACGGCATCAAGACCTATCTGCTGCGGGCAAAAAAGCGGGCGATCGATCCCTGTGTCATCCTTGCGGGAGGAGAGGTCCTCCCCTGCATCGGCTGTGATCAGGAGTGCACCCCGGAAGAATGCGCGCTCCTCCTCGACTGGATGTACCAGCTTGCTCTTGAAGAATATCAGGAGTAAAGCATTTTTTAGGTAAAGTAGCCGCCCCGGCCGGGGGCCTTGAACCGCAGGTTTCAGACCCGCTGCAAAAAGAGTGAAAGTGGGTTCAGGACCGGGCAATCTCGCCGGGTGCGCTCTTCTTCGGGCAGACGGCATCGATCACACCGTGTTGCACGTTGTAGAAACTGTGCGGGACATCAATCTCGCAGTCGAGATCGATGACCGTCTCCTCGTCGCCTCCGGTACAGAGGGTCACGGAGTCTTTCTGGAACGTGACGTATGGAGCGCCGCCCGCCCGGCCATTCGCCATCGCGGTGATGTAGATGCAGTCGTCCCCCTCGACCACCTCGACAGTGGACTCGTCACCCTCTTCTTCAGAGAGATCGAGGTACGGCGCCCCCTCGGGCACTCCACTGATGATGGTGAACCCGATGATCCTGGGGTCCTGAAGGGGCATCTCGCTCAAGATCCTCTCCATCAGCCGCGCAATATCTCTAAACATTTCGTCGTATGGATTATTCGCCATGTGTACCACGTATCCTGTATCGGTCGTTGATGCGCTCGACAACCCCCATGTGTGTGAGGTTGCCCAATCTCTGTTTCAGCTCATCCGTGGACAGGCTGCTCACTTCTTCGAGTTCCACGAAGGCCAGGTCGGCGTGGGAGAGGGCAAGGATGATCTCCAGGTCCCCGTCATCCGTGACGAAGTCCCCTCGCATGCGCATGACCTCCGCAAACCTCAATTCGATCTCCCGCTCCAGTTGTTCGAGATTTTCCAGAAGTTCGTCACGAGCCCGGACCATTCTCTTGAATGCCTCGAGGTTTCTTGCAAATCGTGTTCTCTGGTTCTCCTCAACAGTGGGAAGCGTAACCCCATCCTGCTTTTGCAGGTTTACGATGACATTGATGTCATGTGAGAGATAGTAATACTTTCGCCTGCGCTCGTCCTGGCACGAAACGAGGAGTTGCTCACGCTCCATCAACTGCAGGTGCTCTATCACCGCTTTCGGACTGAGCACCAGACGCTCGGATATCTCGGTCACGAAACACGGTTTTTGCCTCAACAGTGCTATTATTCGCCGCCGGTTCCGGTTTCCCAGGATGTCGAGAAGGCGGGAAACCTCACTGCCCTCGAGCATGCTTACTAAACGTTAGTGATTCACATATAAAATAATTATTCGAAGAGGCGGTAGTTCGGCGCCTCATCGGTGATCATAATATTGTGCGGGTGGCTCTCCCCATAGCCCGCAGGTGTTATCCTGAGGAACCTGCCGTTCCTCTTCAGATCCGCTACCGTCTTCGAACCCGTATAGCCCATCGCGGATTTCAGGCCGCCGACAAGCTGGTAGATAACATCTGATACATGGCCCACGTAGGGCGTGACCCCCTCGACGCCCTCGGGGACAAACTTGGTCCGCCCGATCTCCTTCTTCTGGAAGTAGCGGTCGCTCGACTCGCCGCTGCTCATGACGCCGAGCGATCCCATCCCGCGGTACTGCTTGTAGCGCCGGCCCTTGATCGTCGTAACCCTTCCTGGCGCCTCATCGGTGCCGGCAAAGAGGCTGCCGGCCATAATGCAATCCGCGCCCGCGGCAATCGCCTTCGCGATATCCCCGGAGTACCGGATGCCGCCATCGGCGATCACCGGCACGCCGGCCCCGTGGGCCACCTGCGCAACGTTTGCTATCGCAGATACCTGCGGCACGCCCACGCCCGCGACGATCCTTGTTGTACAGATGGACCCCGGCCCGATGCCTACCTTCAGCCCGTCGACGGTCCCGGCGAGGGTCGAGGCCGCCTGCTTCGTCGCGATGTTTCCGGCCACCACGTCGACGGCGACGCTCGCCTTGATCTCCCCGACCGCTTTGACGACGTTCATGTTGTGGCCGTGGGCACAGTCCACCACCAGCGCATCGACACCCGCCTCGACGAGCATCATCGCCCGATTGAAGTCGAAGGGACCCACCGCGGCGGCGACCCGAAGTTTCCCGTTCGCATCGCGGTTCGCGCGGGGATACTGCCTCTTCTCGAGGATATCGCGCATTGTGATGATGCCGACCAGGCACCCGTCCGCGTCCACAACCGGAAGGCGCTCGACCTTGTTCGCGTACATCGTTTCGAGCGCGTTCTCCGCCGTGATATCCTCGGAGGCCGTGATCAGCTTCTTGGTCATATAACCGGTGATCTTTGCCTCACCCTTTTTGGGCAGGATCGCCCTGATATCCCTGCGGCTGACGATCCCGATCACTTTACTGTTCTCGATGACGGGCACGCCGCCGATACCGTACTGCCGCATGACCCGTTCCACATCGGTGACCGTGGCCTCGGGGCCGACCGCTACGACCTCGCGCTCAATCAGGTCCTCGGCCTGTTTGACGACCCTGACCTCGGCGACCTCGTGCTCCGGGGTCATGTTCCGGTGGATAACACCGATGCCGCCTTCCCGGGCCATGGTTATCGCCATCACCGACTCGGTCACTGTATCCATGGCGGCGCTCACGAGAGGAATATTCAGGGGAATACTCCGTGAGAATTGTGACCTGACGTCGGCTTCGTCGGGCTCAACCCATGATTCGGCGGGCTCGAGCAGCACGTCGTCAAATGTAAATGTCGTTTCCATCTGCATCTTCTCGATGTACATACATCACCTGAGCATCTTTACTGCTTTCTCCACCAGTTCGGCCCTGACCCTGGTCGACCGATCGCCTCCGCAGACCATGCCCCGGACACCGATGATCTCCGGGCCGATCCGCTTTAAGGCGTCAAGGTCCTCAAACTTCAGCGACCCGGCAAGGGCCGTCTGTAACCCGAGTTCCCGGTTCTGCTCGGTAAACCGGGTCAGTGTCTCCTCGTCCATGAACTCAAAGAGACTCTTCCCATCTTTAATACCGGTGTCGATCATGGCAATATCGGCACCGGCCTTTGCAACCAGCGGGCTGATGTCGAGCGGCGATATCGTGCCCATTCTCTCAAAATCGGCATAGGCGGCGATGACGACGTATTTTTCGAGAAACTCCCGCTTCACCGCCGTGGTCACTGCTTCGATAACGTCACAGGCACGGTCGACCCCGTCGAACATCAGGCCGACTTTGATGAAATCAGCACCTGCGTGCGCGGCGCCGTAAGCAGAAAGAGCCGCAGTTCCCGGTTTATACTCATTGTCCCCAATTGCAGCGCTGACAGGCTTCTTGCCGGCGAGGGTCTTGATCTCCCGAATGACCCAGGGAAAATTCGCACCGAGCGATCCTTCTGAGGGTTTCTTTACATCGATAATGTCAGCGGAAAGCGAGCTTCTTGCCTCCTCAATGCTGCTTGGACTGACGAGTGATTGCGTTGAGGACATGGAACTGATTCTTGCAGTCGATCTGGCAGGCGGTCTTGTGGTGCATGGGAAGTCCGGAGACCGCGCCGGCTACCGCCCGCTCTCGTGGGGGATCTCCCCCTCGGCCGAACCGGAAGCCTATTTATCGTGTCTCCGACCCCGGTATCTCTACATTGCGGACCTCGAGAGCCTCCAGGGCAGAACCCCCCAGGACGACCTCGTCCGGCGCTGCGCCGCCATGGTCGAGCGGTGCTACCTCGACCGGGGCTGTCGCTCGCCCGCCGAATGCACGGCGGTCGAAGGAGTGACGCCGGTCGTCGGCACCGAGACGGCCGCAACCGCGATCGAAGACCTTGCGGCATATCGGACCGGCTACCTGAGCATCGATATCAAAGAAGACCGGGTGCTCCCCTGGAGCATCCGGCCGGCGGAGATGCTGACCCGGGCGTCGGAGTTCTCGTTTGAGGGGTGCATCATCCTCAACATCGGTGCCGTGGGAACAGAACGGGGCCTCATCCGGGAGAACCTCGAAGAGATGCGGGCGTGCTATCCCGGCCGCCTCCTCTACGGGGGCGGGGTCGCCGGGGCCGACGACATCCACCTCCTCGCGGATGCCGGGTTTGACGGGGCAATCATCGCGACCGCCGTCCACCACGGCATGGTGCCGCTCGAGTGGGTCCGGAGGGGGCACCCGTGCTGATCACCATCGAAGGGATCGACGGGAGCGGGAAGAGCACCCTACTTGCCCGTCTCCGGGAACTGCTCGCCGACCTCGACCCGCTCTTCACCCGCGAACCCGGCGCCACCTGGGTCGGCGAATCGGTGCGGCGGGCGGTCGCCGAACGGATGGACCCGATCACCGAGGCGCTGCTCTTCTGCGCCGACCACGCCGCGCATATCGACGGGGTGATCCGGCCCGCGCTCGATGAGGGGAGACTCGTCGTATCCGACCGCTACTCCGACTCCCGGTTTGCCTACCAGCCGGTCGTCCTCGCCGGCATCCTCCCCGACCCGCTCCTCTGGCTCCGCCGGATCCACGATGGGTGGTCGGTCCGGCCTGACCGGACGTTCCTCCTGGTCCTCCCCATCGAAGATGCCGTTGCGAGGCTTGATACTGAAAAAAAGAGAGAGTACTTCGAGAACGCCGCCATCCTCGCGCGGGTGCAGGAGAACTACCTGGACCTTGCGGCGTCCGACCCCGCGCGGTTCGTCGTCGTCGACGCGCTGCTCCCAAAAGAGGATGTCGCCCGGTTCATCGCCGACGAGATCAGGACGAATGTCCTATCGTCACGACGACATCCCCGAGCGTGAGGACATCCACCTCTTCGCCCGCCACCTGGTAGGCGATCTTCGGCGTGAAGGAGCCGGGCGGGACAAAAACCTCCTCGCCGTCGACGGTGACGGCCGCGGGCGGGTTCTTGAGCAGGTCCGGCGGGAGCGCCCGGACGGCCTCCATGAACCCGCGGGCCTGCTTCCTGAGCGCCGGGCCGATGACCGCCATGTTGAAGTCCACGCCGTCCGCGACCTCTTCGAGCCGGGGTGTACCGGTGCGCCAGTGGGCGTCTGCGGCGAGCGCACGGCCGGCGTCGCCGGTATCGTCGACCGGCTCCGGCGCGTAGATCGTCACGTGGCCGAGCGGGGCGTTTAAGGCCATACCCTTATCGTGCTTGTAGCGCCGGAGTTCGGCGACCGTCTTCACCAGGAGATCGCCGTGGCGCCGCGCTTCGTCGTCGGCGTACGTAAAGTCGGGCCAGGCCTCTTTATGCACGCTTCCTCCGGTCAGGGTATGGTAGCACTCCTCGGCGAAGTGCGGTATGATCGGGGCGAGGAGGCGGCAGAGGACGTCCATGGTCGTCGCAAGGGCGCTGCATGCGCTGGCCCTGCTCGCATCCTCCGCATACAGGCGGCCCTTTGCGATCTCGATGTAGTCGTCGGCGAGCGTGTTCCAGGCGAACTCCCGGATCGCCCTGAGCGCCCGGTCGAACTGGTAGCCTTCCATCGCGGCGGTGACCTCGGCGACGGTCTCGGAGAGGCGGACGAGCAGCCATCGGTCGGTGAGTTCCGTCACCGGCGCCGGACTCTCCGTTCCGGAGTCCAGGTGCCCCATGACGAACCGGAAGATGTTCCAGAGCTTGGTCTGGAACCTTGATGCGGCGACGACGTCGTTCCAGTTGAACATGATGTCCGAACCGGTCGCCGCTCCTCCGGCACCCCACTGCCGGAGCGCGTCCGCGCCGTACTGCCCGACGATCTCTTCGGGGGAGATGATGTTGTTCCGGCTCTTGCTCATCTTGAACCCGTCTTCCCCGAGCACCATACCGTTCACCAGGATCTCATCCCACGGGTGGCCGCCGACCAGCGCCTTCGCCCGGAGGATGGTGTAGAACGCCCACGTCCGTATGATGTCGTGGCCCTGGGGGCGGAGCTGCGCCGGGAAGTATGGGGGGTTGCCGGTCCCATCCCAGCCGGTGACGTGGAGCACCGATATCGATGAGTCCATCCAGGTGTCGAGCACGTCCGTCTCGCCGGTGAAGTCCGATCCCCCGCACCGCGGACAGGGGGCCTGCGGCTTATCGGTGGTCGGGTCGATCGGGAGGTCTTCCTCGGCAGGAAGGACCATCTCGCCGCAGGCGGTGCAGAACCAGACAGGGATAGGCGTCGCAAAGATCCGTTGCCGGGAGATGCACCAGTCCCACTCCATGGAGTTCGCCCAGTTCTCCATCCGGGAGAACATATGCTCCGGCGTCCAGGAGATTCTCCGTGCCGCATCCAGGATCTCGTCCTGGTGGACCCGGACGAACCACTGCCGCTCCGAAAGGATCTCGATCGGGGTCTTGCACCGCCAGCAGGTTCCCACACGCTGTTCGAGTTCCTCCTGCCGCTTCAGGATCCCGGCCTTCTCCATATCGCAGAGGATTGTCTCCCTGCAGGCCTCCGACGTCATCCCCTCGTACGGCGCCGCGGTCGCGGTCATGATACCCTGCCGGTCGATCGCTTTGCGCAGATCCAGGTCGTGCTGTTTCCACCAGTAGACGTCCGTTTTGTCGCCGAACGTACAGATCATCACCGCGCCGCTGCCGAACTCCGGATCGACCGCGACATCCTCGATGACCGGAACCTCGTGGCCGAAGATGGGGACCGTGAGTTTCTTTCCTGAGAGGCCGCGGTAGCGCTCGTCTTCGGGGTGGACCGCCACCGCAACGCAGGCCGCAAGCAGTTCGGGCCTGGTGGTGGCGATCTCGATGCCGTCGAAGTCGAAGTAGTTGAGTTTGGTGGTGCGGGGCGCGTAGTTAACCTCAGCAAACGCGATTGCCGTCTCGCACCGGGTGCAGAAATTTACCGGATGCTCGCTCTGATAGATGTCGCCGGCTTTGAGCATCTGCAGAAACGACGCCTGGGTCTTTCTGTAGTAGTCCGGGAGCATGGTGATGTACTCGTGGCTCCAGTCGGTGGAGAACCCGAGCCGCCGCATGGTCGCCCGCATCTTCTCGATGTTTGAAAGCGTGAGGTCGCGGCACATCTCCCGGAACTGCTCTCTCGGTACGTCATTTTTGGTGATCCCGTACGTCTCCTCGACCTTTACTTCGGTGGGGAGGCCGTGGCAGTCCCACCCCTGCGGGAACATGACGTTGTAGCCGCGCATACGCTTGTAGCGCGCGATGAAGTCGATGTAGCACCAGTTCAGGGCATTCCCGATATGGAAGTTGCCGGTAGGATAGGGAGGCGGCGTGTCGATGATGAACCGTGGCTTTTGCGAGTCGGGATCGAAATAATTGTCCTCATCCCGCCAGGTACTCTGCCAGCGCGTCTCCACTTCTTCGATATCGTAGTTTTTGGGTAGTTGATGTGACGGCGACATTTTCAGCGTATAATCTCTCTCTTCCCAGTAAAATATAATGTTCGACAGGCTTTCCTTATCGGGGTATCCCCGTGTAGCGCACGGGTTCCCCGGCCCCGGCCCGGGCGTCCCGGAACATTGACCGCTAAAAACCACGTAGACGGCATGGGCTCGATCCTAAAGGCTTTCATCCTGCATTGCCCATAATAGATGAATGACAAAACCGCAGGGGTTGGTTCTGGCATCGGCCCTCACCCTCGCCTTTATAGGCCTTGCCCCCCTGCTCCAGCCGGCATGGCTGCTGACGCTTTTCCTCATTCCGTTCTCGCTCGTCCTATTTCTCATCAAGGATACCCGGTATGTATCGCTCTCGATCATCGCACTGGCCCTGCTCTATGCGCTCGGCTGGCTCTCGATGTTCGTCTTCACCTGCACGCTCGGCATCGTCGTGATCGGGGAAGTGGCGTTCCGCCTTACCGGGGGGAACCACGCGTCGTATCTTCACCATCTGATTGCCGCCATCGGCATCTCGGTTGCGGTAATGCTCTATCTCCAGTATACCGCGCCGCTCGTCGTCGTGATGGGCGTGGTCGCCGCGGTGCTCCTCCGGGCAGCCCTCCGGGGCAGGGACGACGCTCTGATGATAGAAGCGCTCGGCGTCGCGATGACCATGTTCCTCTTCGAGGAGCTCAACTTCGAGGTCGATCTGACCATCCTCGTTGCGGCGGCCGTGATAGCGTTCGGGTTCGGCTACACCTCCTACCGGCTCCGGGTGGCTGATGTCAGCGGCCTCTTCTCGGGCGCCATGATCGGGATCATCCTCATCGTCTTCGCGGATGTTCGGTGGTTCCTGATCATGCTCGCCTTCTTCGTCATCGGCGCCGGGGCTACCCGGTACCGCTACGGCGATAAAGAACAGCTCGGGGTCGCCCAGGAGCACGGGGGGGTGCGCGGCTACTTCAACGTCTTCGCAAACGGCCTGGTGGCGACCGGCGCCGCCATCCTTTACGGCATAACCGGCCAGGCGGCCTTCGTGGCGCTCTTCATGGGGAGCGTCGCCTCGGCCGCCGCCGATACCGCCGCAAGCGAGATCGGGGTCACGGGGAAGACGCCGTACCTGATCACGACGCTCAAGCAAGTGCCGCGGGGGACGAACGGCGGGGTGACCCTGCGGGGGGAGGCCGCGGCGGTCATCGCATCCGCCCTCGTCGCCGCCGTCGCCTGGGTGATGGGCGTTGCCGACCCCAGGATGGTCGCCGTCACGGTCGCCGCCGGGTTCATCGGCACCAACATCGACAGCCTTGTGGGCGCAACGCTCGAGAACAGCGGCAGGATAGGGAATTCCGGCACGAACCTGGTCGCCACGTTCTCGGGCGGGGTTTCGGGGATGCTGATCTATATGCTCGGGTGAAGGGGCGCGGGGGCTGCCTTGTTCAGCCGATTAAATTCTTCTGAGACACTGTTTGTCTCACCATGGGCGTAGATCCTATTGAGTTCTGTGGTTCGCACCTTCACCCTAGCGCAACTCACATCTCTGGTGGTCATCCTGTCTGTCCGA
Organism: Methanoculleus sp.; assembly: GCA_035363235.1. Classification (GTDB taxonomy): domain Archaea; phylum Halobacteriota; class Methanomicrobia; order Methanomicrobiales; family Methanoculleaceae; genus Methanoculleus. Next base: position 6,350 of record DAOSER010000028.1, on the reverse strand, counting down.
GGTATTATTTGCAGGAGAACAGTGTGGGTTTCCCCGGCTCGCCCGTATACTGGACCGTGGGATTATCGCCATTGGGGGTGGGGCTGACGGGGAGTGCGATGTTCCGCAGGAACGGGGCTCGAGCACCGAGAGGTGCGAAGGGGGGCATGCCCCCTCCCCTGTCTCTTCCTCATAAGACTATATCTGTAACCCCCACTCGAAGACCTTCGGTCTTCTCAAGCTCCGGACGTCCGTCCGTCGCACCTCACCCGGCCTTCGGCCTCCTCCCACGCACCTTTGGTGCTCATGCTCCGGCCCCGAAAACGCTTCGCGTTTTCTCATGCTCCTGCCGTTCCGGCAGTCGCACCCTTCGGCCCGTCGCACTCCGCACCTTCGGTGCTCAAACTCCTTCCCCTTCGGGGAAGTCGTTCCCCCCCCAGGCGGGGGCAGTGCGTGGCGATAGGCGACGGTTCGGAGAACCGGAGCTAGAGCACCAAAGGTGCGAAGCCGATGGAAATCCGTGTATGGGATTAAGCGGTGTATCAAAGGACAGTACTTTGCGAGATTGTGTTCAAATATGTAAACTTTAGTTGCAAACTGCACTGAACGAAAAAGAAATGTGGTCTCCACAGCCACGTCAATACTTATACCAGCGTCCCTTCTCGTCGTACTCCCCCTGCACCACGGGCGCATTGCCGGCGCGGTTTCTGAAGAAACTTGCCTTGTAGGCGTAGAGGAACGCCGAGAAGAGCACGATCACGACCGCATACACGATTGCGGTGATCCATATCCCCTCCGTCCCGATGAGGGCGAGGATATCCTCCGGCATCACCGCCTGGAGTTCCTCCGGGCTCATGCTGATGAGCGGTTCGAGTTTGTCCACGAGGAGAGCAGTCCAGGCAAAGATGGCCGCGAATCCGAGCGCTGCGAAAACAACGATGTTCACCAGGTAGAAGACGAGGACGCTGCCTATGTTGTTCATGACGAACTCGATGCTCCGCCGGATCGACTCAAAGACTGTCGTCTCCTCAAAGACCGCCACGGTGTCATAAAAGAATGTGAAGAAGGCGATCGAAAGAAGCACCCCGAAGAGGAGCGGAGCCATGTTTGCGGCGGCGCCGGCGCCCAGGAGCGCGAGCGGTATCGCGAGCAGGAAGACTGTCAGGATAACTCCGAAGAAGATGACCAGCGCGGGGAGGAGTATCCGGAAGTAGTAGGTCTTCCCCGACTGCACGAACTCGCCGATGGAGAAGTTCTCCGCATGGATTGTGCCGTAAATGCCGCCGGCTAAAAACGGCATCACGAGGGCCTGCAAGAGTGCCAGGGGCTCTGTGTAGAAGGCGCCGCCGTATAAGGGTACGATGAGGTTGAGGACCGCGAGAGCGCCCATGATGAGGCCGACCGACCAGAGGACGGGGTGCTGCCTGAGGAGTCCGGCGGCATTGCTGACAGATTCAAGCGTCATGCTCACCGGTTCCTCGGCATGGCGACGATCTCGCGCACCTGCAGGTCAAAGAACGATGCAGTATGCGCCGGGCGGATAACGCAGACGGTATCGGCACCGGTTGCGGTGCCTCCCACCGCGATCACCTCTTCATCGACGCCGACCGCGCCCTGATCCGCCGCGATGAGGACGCACTCCACCGCGACCTTCAAGCCGATCGCGACTGTCCGCCGCAGCGCCTCGGCGATTGCTTCCGTGCGGGAACTCCCGCCGAGTTTCGGCGAGCGGGAGATCGCGCGCTCGAGGCCGGAGAGCGCGTGCGTCCCGGTGACGATCGTCGCACCCTCCGCACGGAGGGTCCCGGCCGCCACCGGCGAAAACTCCCACTCACCGGGCCTTGAGAACCCGACCGCGTGCGTGACGACGATCAGGCGAAGGTCCGTCCCCGCCGTAGCGTCCCGGAAGGCAAGCGCCGTCCGGCCGCTGGTGCTCGCGACCACAATCTTTTTGACGCCGATCTCCAGCGCCCGCTCGACGGCGAACCGGGCGGCATCGGAAGTGTTCTGTGCGCCCGGGGCGTCGAAGTAGTAGGTGTTCCGGGTTACGAAGCCCATGCAGTCATGTTGTCGTTGCTCCTAATTGAATCCCCCGTTCCCGCTACAGGAAGATTTGCGGGGGAGACAGGGCAGAGAGGTGCGATGCCCGGCGTACCGGCCGCAACAATCACAACGGCACAGCCCGGGCCGCGCTGCCGGAGAAAGAAGATGATAAATGGTGGATGACCCAACACTACTCTCAACCGAACGGAGCGGTAGGAGTTCTCATGATCACACTGGCCATCGCAGGAAAACCCAACTGTGGAAAATCGACGTTTTTCAGGGCGGCGACCCTTGCCCAGGCGGAGATCGCCAATTACCCGTTCACGACCATCGATGCCAACCACGGCGTCGCGTATGTCCGGACAGCCTGCCCCTGCCAGGAGATGCACGTCCCGTGCGAGAACTGCCGGGACGGCGTCAGGTTCGTCCCGGTCGGGCTGATCGACGTGGCAGGCCTCGTCCCCGAGGCGCACCTGGGGAGAGGGCTCGGCAACCAGTTCCTCGACAACCTCCGGCAGGCGGACGCAATCGTCCAGATCGTCGACGCCAGCGGGGCGACGGACGCCGAAGGAAACCCGGTCGATATCGGCTCGCGTGACCCGGTGAAGGATATCGAGTTTCTCCAGTACGAGATGTCGATGTGGATGTACGGCATCCTCTCGCGGAACTGGGCGAAACTCGTGCGGCAAGCCCAGGCGAAGGACTTCTCTCTCGCGGCGGCGATCGCCGAGGTCTTCGCCGGTCTCGGGATAACCTATGAGCATGTCCGCGACGCCACCGGGGCAGTCGGGGTTGATCTCCGGACTGCCGGGGAGGAGGACCTGATCCGGTTCTGCCGGGAGCTGATGACGATCAGCAAGCCGATGCTGATCGTCGGGAACAAGGCCGACCAGGCACCGAAGAAGTGCCTGGAGCGGCTCGCGGAGCACGATGTCGTCTTTGCGAGCGCGGCAGGCGAACTTGCGCTCCGGATGGCGGCGGAGGGGAAGTTCATCCGCTACCTCCCTGGCGACCGGAGTTTCACCGAGAACCCGGAGGCGAACCTCACCGCCGCGCAGCGTGCCGGGCTCGCGAAGGTCGCAGACTTCATGCAGAAGTTCGACGGCACCGGCGTTCAGAAGGCGCTGGATGCCGCGGTCTTCAACCTCCTCGACCGTATCGTCGTCTTCCCCGTCGAGGACGAGCACAAACTCACCGACGGCAAGGGGAGGGTTCTCCCCGACGCGTTCCTCATGAAGCGCGGATCGACCCCACGCGATCTTGCCTACCAGGTCCATACCGATATCGGCGAGGGGTTCCTGTATGCCATCGACGCAAAGACCGGGATGCGGATCAAGGACACCCAGGAACTGAAGAACGGCGACATCATCAAGATCGTCAGCGTCCGGAAGTGACCCTCGGGCACAGAGAGGCAGACCCTCTCTCCTCCGTCCCTCCGGCGAATAGACAATCCATACTGGCGGGTATAAACCGGCAGGCTTTTATATGGAATTGAGAAATATTCGATCACCATGAGCGGCGAGGTCTACCAGGCGCAGGTCCTCCGGAACTTCTTCGACACCATCACCGGAACGGACAGGAACCTGACCCGGATCTACATGTGCGTGATGAGCCTCGCCAAGCTCCGTATGGAGTCCCCCGAGAGGATGACATTTCTTGTGGACCAGCTCCGCAAGTCCAAACAGAAGCGGGAACTCTCGGTCGATATCATCGATTATATGTGCGACGTGGCGCGCGACCTTGAACTCGCCACCGTCCAGACGGCGTTCGGCGTGAAGGATATCAATACGGTCGCCGACGAGTTCAGCGGGATCAGCCTCGACTCGCTCTGATTTTTTTCGGAGACAACCATTTGGCCACCTGGCGGTCTCTCGATGAGGGGACCCTCTCTTCAATAGTCTTCAGCTATCCCACCCTCAGGGCGTTAATAAAAGGTTTCGAACGGAAAGCAAAGGAGAGAAAACTCTCCCTCATATCACCGTCGACTTCCACCCTCCGTGCCGGTACATCGAAAAGAGTATGCCGGTCTGCAGGATGGCCCCGCAGATCACCGCAAGCCAGACCCCGGCGATCCCGATCCCGAGCAGACCGGGGAGGATGCAGGCAAGCGGCACCTGGAAGAGGACCATGGAGAAGAGCGTGGCGTACATGGGCTTCTTCGTGTCCCCCGCTCCGTTAAGCGCGAACCCGAGGATGATCGCGACGGCGATGAAGACATAGAACGGTGCGACCGTCTGCATATACGAGACGCCAATCTCCGTGCTTGCGCCGCTCGGGTCGAAGACCTCGACGATCACGGGCGCGGCGAGGTAGAAGACCGCTCCCATGACCGCCATGAACCCGCCGTTCATGAGCGCGGAGAGCCTCACACCCGCCTCCGCCCGTTCGGGTTTCTTCGCACCGAGGTTCTGGCCGACGATCACGGCGGTTGCGGTCGCGATCCCGAACCCCGGCATGAGCGCGACGAGTTCAAGCCTCCCCACGATGCCGTAGGCGGAGAGAGCGGCCGTGCCGAAGACCGCCACGATCGCCATCATCGCAAGGAACGTCACGCTTCTGAGCCCGGACTGAACAGAATTCGGCACGGCGACCCGGATAAGCCTCCACGCGAGCGAGAACTCGAACTTCGTCCGGAGCGAGAAGGGGATCGGCGTCCTTCCCGAGAGGAGCAGGCCGAAGGCTATGGCGAACGCCACGCTCCGGGATATAATGGTGGCGTATGCCGCCCCGGCGACACCACAGGCGGGGACTATTCCGTAGCCGAAGATCAGGAGCGGGTCGAGGGCGATGTTTATGATGTTCGCGAGAACCACGAGGAGCATCGGCGTCGTAGCGTCGCCGCAGCTCTGAAACGTTGAGTTGATCACCCAGAGTTCGACAAGCGTCACGCTGCCGGTGAAGAGGACCGTCAGGTAAGAAGCCCCGAGCAGTGCAACGGACGGTTCGGCGCCGAGGAGGAGAAGCATATCCTCGGCGTAGAGGATGCCTATGGCGCTGAGGAAGATCGAGAATACAAGCCCGAGGATGAGGGTGTGCGAAACGCCTTTCGCCACCATATCGTAGTCCTTCGCCCCATAGTAGCGCGAGACGAAGGCGGTGTTTGCAGTGACGACTCCGATAATGACCGTCATGAGCACCATGACGATGGAGGTGCTCATTGCGACACCCGCAATGGCCTCCGATCCAAGCCGGCCGACAAAGAAGAGGTCGACCAGTTCGAGGCCGCTCTGCAGCACGTTACCGGCAACGATCGGCGCCGCTATCGTTATGAGACCCCGGAAGAGGTCGCCCTCGGTCAGTTCGCTCATGCAGTCAGTTTTTCTTTATACGATTCCAGGATCTGGATGATAAAGCGCTGGTGCTCCTCAAGCGCCTGCTCGTCGTTCGGGGAGGTCTCTATTCCGACGGCGTAGAGCAGAATCAGCGCGTTGTCGAGGTCAAGCACGGTGGGGTCCTCGACCTGATCCTTCGGGAGACGGATGGCGAGGTTGTCGTAGTCCTCCTCCGTGAAGACATGCTCCGGGTTCGTAGTCACCCGGGACTCGGCGAAGCCGCCGGCACGCTCCCGGAGGATCAGGAGCGCGCGCTCCAGCGTATCGAGGCGCGGAGCGATCGTATCGAGCCGGGCAAGCGCTTCCGTGCTCTTCTCCATCGCGTTCGGGTAGAGCCCGAACTTATACGTCAGCAGGGACTGCGCGACCAGATGCCCGGTCTCCTCGTCGATGGCGGCGAGAAGCGGCTCGATCCGGTCAATGTATTCGTTTAACAACTGCTTCATAGTTTTCTCCTGTAGTTTCGGCGCATTAAACATCTTTTCTACCCGAACCGCAAGGAAGGTGATCGTCGCCGCGAAGAGCGTCTGTACAATCACACCGCCCGAACTGATCTCATTGGGTATGACCAGGATGAGAAGCGCGAAGAGCGGCGTGAAGAGCGAGACGAGATCCCGCCGGGGTTTGTGGTAGGCCTGATAGCAGAGGATGCACGAGGCGATCACACATCCTGCGACACCTGCCCAGATGGCATAGGGAAAGCCGACGGATGCGAGCAGAAGCTCGATCCCGATTCCCAGAAACGAGAGCGCAGGAACCGCTAGCCAGAGGCGTGATTCAGATCCGGGTGTAGTGGTGTTTGTCTCCATCGACTCTTCTCGTGAATTGTTTGTGCGCCGGGCTAAACAGGGTTTCCCTTCGAAGCCTAGCGGCTTCTCAAGCTCCGGCTCTGAAGACCCGTCGCACTCCGCACCTATCGGTGCTCATGCTCCGGCTCTGAGGACCCGTCGCACTCCGCACCTATCGGTGCTCATGCTCCGGCTCTGAGGACCCGTC
>DAOSER010000027.1:0-17755 GCA_035363235.1 Methanoculleus sp. | reverse complement strand
TCCCACGGATAATCGGTAGGGGCCGCGTCAACCGGCCCGTGCGAATAAGGACGATCTTTGAACCGTCACCCTTCGCACCCATTAAATTGCTGCCCTGTGCCCCGCAAGGGGCCCCGGTAGCAAGCCCCCTGCGCTAGCGGGGGGTAGTTGACATTCGATGACTTCGCTCCCAACTAACTCCCAGCTTTCCATACCCCCGTTAAGGATTGCGATCACGGCTTCTGCCTCCATCCTGATACGGTTAAATCTTTGGTCGTCAAAAGGACGGCACAGGCAGCAAACGTCCAAATAAACCTTCATATACACGTCCTAACGTTGAATTGTTCTTTCCTCTCGATAAATATTCACTTGGTATTCACCAGTCACCCTACAACCGGCTACACACTTCGTCGCTGGAGGGGTGATCGGCACCCCCCCGATCAGCCGCCCTTAAGTAGTACAACGCCGCAATTTCAACCAGGAAGGGGTTACGCGTATGAAACTGACCGTAAAACTGCTTGACATCGCAAACCGGGGGGTTCTTCTCCACAGCACCGACGCACAGAGCATGCGGGTCCGCGACGGCGATCGCGTCCAGATACTCGATGAAGCGACCGGGAAGACCGCCCAGGCTCACGTCGATACCACCAGTTCGCTCATCGAGCCGGGCGTCATCGGCGTCTACCGGCCGGTGAACGCCACGCTCGCCGTCGACGAGGGGACACCCGTCGAGGTCCGGGGCGCCGAGCGGCCGGCATCGCTCTCGCACATCAAGAAGAAGATGGACGGCGGCCGGTTCACCAAGGACGAGACCATGGATATCGTCAGGGATATCGTCAACGACACCCTCTCGCCCGGCGAGATCACCGCCTACGTCACCGCGTCCTACATCAACGGGCTCGATATGGACGAGGTGGAGTACCTGACGAGAGCCACGGTCGAGACCGGAGAACGCCTCCGTTTCACCCGGCACCCCGTCGTCGACAAACACTCCATCGGGGGTGTGCCCGGGAACAAAATCACCCTCCTGATCGCGCCCATCATCGCCGCAAGCGGCCTCATGATCCCCAAGACCAGCTCCCGCGCCATCACCGGCGCCGGCGGGACCGCAGACCTCATGGAAGTTCTCGCGCCCGTCTCGTTCCCGGCGCTCGAGGTGCAGCAGATGACCCAGAAGGTCGGCGGCGTCATTGTCTGGGGCGGGGCCACGAACATCGCCCCCGCCGACGACAAGATCATCACCTACGAGTACCCGCTCCGGATCGACGCCCGGGGCCAGATGATCGCGAGCGTCATGGCCAAGAAGTTCGCCGTCGGTGCGGATATCGTGGTCATCGATATCCCGGTCGGCCGGAACACCAAGATAGAGTCGGTTCCGGAGGGCCGGAAACTTGCCCGGGAGTTCATCGAGCTCGGCGAACGGCTCGGCATGCGGGTCGAGTGCGCACTGAGTTACGGAGAGTCGCTCGTCGGCCGCACCATCGGCCCGAACCTCGAGGTGCACGAGGCGCTCGCCGTCCTCGAGGGGGCGACCGAGCCGAACTCCCTGATCCAGAAGAGCATATCGCTTGCCGGGATTGCGCTCGAGATGGCCGGGAAAGCGGCCTACGGCCAGGGCGCCGAGGTGGCGAACGACCTCCTCCGGAGCGGCAAAGCCCTCGAGAAGATGCGGCAGATCATCGAGATCCAGGGCGGCGACCCGACGGTGAAGGCCGAAGACATCGTCCCGGGGGAGTACCGGTTCGACGTGAGGGCACCGCAGGACGGCTACGTCATCGAGTTGAACAACAGCGCACTCGTCACGCTCGCCCGGCTCGCCGGCTCGCCCTACGATCACGGCGCGGGACTCGAGATCCACGCCAAGAAGGGGACCCGGGTCAAGAAGGGCGACCCCATCTTTAGCATCTACGCGGACCGGGAATGGCGGCTTGAGCGTGCTATCGAGGTTGGCCGGACGCTGATGCCGGTGCTTGTGGAAGGCATGGTACTTGAACGTATTCCCCCCGAGCGCTGGGTGTAAACCGAAGCACTCAAATTTTTGACCGCAGTACACTCCAGCATGAAGAAACGTCGTCTCATTATAGTTCTTCTTGTCTCCTGCGCCCTCCTCTGTTGCGCGGCGCAGGCGGTCACCCTGCGCATCAGCGTGACCGACAAGCAGACCGATGATGCGCTCGCCGATGCTTCCATATACGTCGACGGCGACTACGTGGGGAGAACCGCATCGGACGGCACCTATTCCTACGTCCACTCCGGAAAGAAGGATCTGAACCTGAAAATCGTCCGGAAAGGCTACCGGAACTGGGTAGACTACGTCGACTACGACGAGAGCCGTATTGATATCGAAATGGTCCGGGAAGATGTGACCCTCACGTTCGAACTCTACGATGCAGCGACCCTGAAACCGGTCGTCGGTTCCGTGGTGCGCGTCGAGGGCACGGATTACTCCGACTCGGAGGTCACCGGCAGCAGCGGGAGCGTGAAATTCCCGGTGAAGGCGGGTGAGCTCTACAACGTCGAGATCCGTGCGTCGGGTTATTACGACCTATCAAAGACCGTGCAGATGGAAAACAGCGACAGGTCAGTCCAGTACTGGCTCTTTTCTAATGACCTCCTGGCGATCCAGGTCCGGGACGCCGGGACCCTTGCTCCCCTCAAGGACGCTGAGGTGTACATCGACAACGTGCGCGCCGGGGTGACCGACGCCGACGGCAGGTTGCCGCTCCATCTGGAGCGGGCGAAGAGGTATTCCTTCAGGGTAACGGCGCCCGATTACCAGCCCTACCAGGAAAGCCGCTACCTTGAGGTGGACAACGTCCTCCTCACGGTGGACCTCTCAAAGTCGGCATACCCGGTCTCGATAACGGCCTTCAACGAGGCGACGAAACCGGTCGAGGGGGCGGAGGTCTACCTCAACGGGACGCTCAAAGGCAAGACCAGCCAGTACGGCCGGTTCACGCTCTCCGACATCCAGGCGGGCACCTATGAAATTTTGGTGCGGGCACCCGGCTACCAGGACTGGAGCGAAACGCGCCAGATCTCCGGTCAGGGTGAGGATATCGTCGCCGGGCTCGGTTACGACCGGGCAAGCGTGACCATCCGCGCCAGAGACTCTGTTCAGAACGCGGTGGCCAATGCAGTCATTGTTATCGACGGCCAGGTCGTCGGGGTGACGGACAGCCAGGGATGCCTCAATACGGCGCTTGTTACGAACAAGGCATATGCCGTCACCGCCGCCCGTGAGGGCTACCGGAACATCTCGGTCGACGCCGAGATTCCGCTCGGCACGACCGACTTCACCGTCCCGCTTGTTATGGAGCGGGAGTTCAACATCTGGCTGCTTGCGGCCGGCGTCGGGGTTGTCGCCGCGGTCCTCCTCGCGGGGGTTATGATTGTGCGGCGCAGGCGTGCCGGGCAGAATCGGAGTAAGTCTCGTGGCCGGGACAGCCTGTAGGCATCCCGGAATTGTTTTTCGGTCACGGTCCCGGGAAAAATTTTTTTCGGGGCCGGGCGGCGAAATCCATCTCGGGGGGAGAAGGTGATTTTCAGATGAAGGTCCAAGAATACTTTTCTTTTGTCCGATCATCTTCCCTGGTGAAAATCTGGTTAATTTCTGTGAGCATAATTGGCCAATCAGGCAGAAGGCTCCTCTGATTTCTCTCTTGCACCAAAAGCGTTTATATATAATGATGTGTCAGGAGGGTGTACGGTGAAGTATGAATACATGGACGTGTTCGTGCCTGGTCGCCGGGCTGCTTCTGCTGGCGGCCCCGGCCGGTGCGCTGGTACCTGATACTATCATGATCGATACGGAGCCTCTGTGGGTGACAGTGGGGAGTGGGGACACCGCGTTCGTCACGGTTACGGCCTTAAACGGCAGCAGCACCCCCGTCCCGGGAGCTGCCGTTGTGTTCACGGTGAGCGGGACGGATGGGAGCATCTTGCCTGTACAGGAGGTGACAGGTGGTGACGGAAACGCGACGGCGGTCTTTACGCCCGGGACGCAGAGCGGAGACGCGACGATCACGGCACGGTTCTCCTCCCGGGACCGGGAGGTGAGCAACACCGCGGTCTGCCGGATCGACCATGCAGCCCCGTACGCCATTGCCGATATCCTGTACGAGCCGGAGGTGACGGTCGGGAAGGAGACAGCAATCACCGTCAGGGTGGCGGACCGGTATGGAAACCCGGTGGACAGCAGGCGGGAGGATGCCCTGAATACCACCCCGGAGACCGTGTACTTCATGGTGGGCTCCCCCACCGGGAACGCGACGTTCAGCGGAGCCGAAGTGCCGGACGAGATCTCAGTGCCCGTGGATGCGGCCGGGAACGCTACAGCTACGCTCCGGGTCGATACGGCGGCGGGGGAGAATATCATCTGGATCCGGACGCCGGTCGGGGAACAGCGGATCTTTATCATCGGCGTGGCGGACGGAGAGCCCTGTGCGATCAAGGTCGACGTGCAACCGGATGAAGGAGAACCGCCTCGTGTGTATGCTGGTAGCAACAGCAGATTCTTCCTCACCTACACGCTCTTGGATGAGTTCGGGAACCCGTCTCCTGAACAGGAGCTTGTGATAACGACGAACATAAGCGGTGAGGAGACACGGGTGACGACGAATGCATATGGCCGGGCGCAAGTCAGCTATGGTCCGCGGGTGACGCCCGGCGGTGTCACCATCACGGCGACTGCCGTCAACAACACCTCTGTCGCCTGCTCACAGCCGCTTGCGTTCGTTACCAGTACACCGACGAACCTCTACCTCTCCGCCAACCCGGAGACGATGCCGAGCCGCGATGTGCCCGGGTGTAAGCCGGCCGAGATCAGGGCGAAACTGGTTGACCAATACGGCAACCCTGTCGCGGGCAAGGAGATCTCGTTCTCGATCGTGGACACTGTGGTGGAGGCGGACCTTAACCAGACCACGGAGCCGGAGTTTACGACCACCGATGGAGCGATGACCGATTCCAGTGGTATTGCGACCATCGGTTTCTGGCCCGGCGAGTTCACCGCCGACTACCGGGCTCCTGGCTACAGCCCGACCGCGAACGGCACCTGCAGGGTCGTTGCAAGGTATGGAGAGGATATCTTCGGCGACGTGTCACTGACGTGGAAGAACTACCCCTACCTCTCCGTTGAGACTCACGTTACCCCCGATGTGGTCGCGGTGAACGATACGGTCGATGTCACGATCCGGTTGCGCGGCGACGGCTGGGCGCTGAAACCGGACCCGATCGATGTGATTCTCTGCATAGACCGGGGGGCGCGGATGGTCGATGGCGACGAGGACCATATGGTCACGGTCATGGAGGCCGCTCCTGTCTTCATCGACCAGATGTTCCCCGGGTGGGATCGGGTCGGCCTGGTGTCGTTTGGAGCTAACGGAACCGTCAGGATCAGCACAGAGAGCAGCACGCTGGAAAATAAGTACTTTAAGGGAGGTATTGGTACTGATAATAATAAGTCCGATGATGGAACCTATATATCTGAGCATTACCCCGGGCCAAATAACGCAAGTACGTGTAACTACATCGATCACGCCACGCTCGACGTTCCCCTCACCAGCACAGCGTTTGATGACGTGAGGGGCGGCATCGCCGCCCTTCTCCCAAGCGGCGGAAACCCAATACGCAAAGGACTCTATGAGTCGATCAAGGTGCTCCGGGATGATGGCAGGAAGAATGCGGTCAAAGCGGTAGTCATCCTAGGGGATTCGAAGTACGACTGGTACGGCGATCCGCTCGCCGGTGGAAATTCTCAGGATAAGGATCCGGAGAAAATCGGGCAGACGACTGAAGGGTGGTACAGCTTTGCCGATCTTAACGGTACAGATCAGAATATGTCGGCCTTTGCGAAGAATTGCAATGTAAGCATATACGCGATAACCTACTCCCCGGACGATTCAACCTTCATGGACAGAAATATGCAGATCCTTGCAGAAGGCTCCGGTGGGAAATACTACAAAGCCTCAACGAAGGAAAAACTCATCGAAGTTTACAAACAGATCGCCGATGACCTCAAGACTGAGGCCGGCGTCGATACGAAACTGGACGTCTCCTTCGAGAACGTGGAGGTGAACGGAGCGGTGTCCGCCGGGTCCGAGGCTGACGTATTTGACTACGTCTACGAGGACGGGGTCTCGACCACCGTTGCGAGCTGGGTCGACAACGAGACCGGGCACTATGAGATCATCCCTCGTTATACTCGTGACGACACGCCAAACTGGACGGCGTCGCCCCCGCACCTCTCCTTCGAGATCGGCACCATCCACCTCGGCCAGACCTGGGAAGCAACCTTCCGCCTCAAGGTTTTGAAGGAAGGGACTATCAACATCTTCGGTTCGGGCTCAACCATCACGTTCAACGACGGCGAAGATACGTTGCACCTTCCCGACACCATCATCACGGTCACGGCAGCGAACAACACCGGGATGGGCTTTGCGGTGCTTGAGATCACCAACCTCCGCTTCACCGGCGAAGAGCCGGTCGAGAGGTTCCTCCCGGTCGCCTGGGACCTCAACTACACCGGGTCGGCAACCGTGACGGAGGACGTCTTCTACTCCAACGACAATGAGTATACCTGGGTGCGGTTCGACAGGATCAGCGCTACAAACACAACGACCGGCGGCGAAGCCACATTGGACGTGCAGACCCTCCCGGCCGGTCTTTACACTATCAGGGTCGATGGTTACGCACCGGATACCGGGGATGCCTCGGCCAGGCTGCCTCAAGAAGTGGCTGTTGGCGTAAACAGGAGCGTATACATACGGATTGAATAATATGTCTCGGTGCCCCTTTCAGGAGGCCCCTCCCTCCTGCCTTGCAGCCGGTCGCCGTCCGCACCCACAGGGCTCTGCCTGAGTTCTGCACCCTATCTGCAAGCGGTAACGAATAGTCGTGGACAGTCTTCCGGAAGAAGGCAATCAAGCGCACAGCAGAGCCGGGCGAAACCCTGGCAGGCCTGACCTTGATGAATGCCAGCAGCCTGCCTGCCGGCAGGCCATGCCGGCTTCTCTCCCATTAACCTCTTCTGCAACTGGCTTCTCGTGAGTCCGGGAACAGTTCTTTCTCGGCGAGGAAACGAATTCCTCTGTGTGCCGAACCCTGCCGTGTGATTTGTTCGGGATGACTGCTCTGGAATCAAACAATTTTTACAAATGGTGAATATTTTATTATAAAATCTTTTAATATGTGTTTAAATCTGTTCTCCTCATTTGATCATATTTATATATTGGATTATTCAAATGTCCCTCTCGATACATATGAAGGGCTGGATGTGTGCATACATTATCATTGCCGGGCTATTCCTCCTTGCGGTCCCGGCCGGTGCCCTGATACCCGATAAGGTTGAGGTCGGCACGAGCAGCGAGTGGCTAACAGCAGGGAGTGGGGAGACCGCGACCGTTGGGATACAGGTCACAAACGGCACCTCTGCCAATCCTGTCTCCGGTGTTTTTGTTGATCTTGTGTTAGATGGTGCGTATGGAAGTATCTCGCCCGTGCGCGTGGAGACTGATAGTGACGGAAGGGCAGCGGCGACCTTCAGGCACGGGACGCGGAGCGGGACGGCAACGATCACGGCGACGGTGTCGGAAGGGGTGGATGCGCCCCTGATTGGGAGCGTCGGGCAGAAGATCGATCACGCGACAGCGAATAAGATTGCCGATCTCTGGTACGAGCCGGAGGTGACTGCCGGGGAGACGACGGAGATCGTCGTCCGGATGGAGGACGAGTATGGGAATTTGGTGGAAAACCTGCGAGAGAATGCCGAGGGTGGCGACCCCGAGGAGGTGTTCTTCATGGTGGGTTCGCCCACCGAGAACGCGACATTTATTGGAGCCACAGAGCCGGACAGTATCAAGGTGGCGGTGGATGCGGCCGGGGACGTCATCGCAACGCTCCGGGTCGATACGGCGGCGGGGGAGAATCTTGTCTGGATCCAGCCGCCTGCGCCGATTGGTTTCTCCGGGAGCCGCAGTATCTCCATCACCGGCGTGGGGGGACTGCCGGCCGATATCACGCAGACGGTCGCTCCGGACAGCGGTTCGGTTCCGGCCGACGGGAAGACGAAGGTTTCGTTCACTTACACACTGCTGGACGAATACGGGAATCCTTCCGCCGGGCACGGCCTCTGGGTGAACGCCACACTGAAACGGTTGAGCCAGCCGGATGAGCAGGAGAGCCGTCTCCTCAACACCAACTCATTGGGACAGGTGATGATCACCTACGGGCCCGAGGACTCTGTCGGCATGGCCATCATCACCGCGACGGTAGCCGCGAACCCGAATGTGAGCGTATTGGAGACGGTGGAGTTCACCAGCACCGATCCAACGAACATGCTCCTCTCCGCAAGCCCGCAGTCGATGCCGAGCCGGGATGTCAAATCCGATTCCGTCTCGCAGATCCGGGCCAAGGTGATGGATATCAGGGGGAACCCGGTCGGGGGTGAGGGTGTGGAGTTTAAGATACTCTCGGTTAATTTCGATGGGTACAACCAGACCGAGGCGCCATGTTTTGGCGAGGGCTTGAATACGACGTCTGCTATCACTAACGACAACGGTTATGCCCTGGTCGACTTCAGCCCCGGGTCTTTCGCCCGCGAAGGGGAGTCAGGCTGGAGCGACACCGCGACCGGCACGGCGATTGTCCGGGCGACGTGGGAGAACGTCAGCCGGGATATCGAGCTTACCTGGAAGAACTACCCCTACCTCTCCGTGGAGACAGAGGTCTTTCCCGAGACGGTGGCGGTGAACGATACGGTCGATGTCACGATCCGGCTGAAGGGCGACGGCTGGGCGCTCCAGCCGGACCCGATCGATGTGGTGCTCTGCACGGACCGGTCGGGGAGTATGCTTTATGATAACCCCGATCGGATGCACTCGGTCCGCGAGGCGGCGAAGATGTTCATGGACAATTTCTCTGAGAACCACGATCGCGCGGCCACTGTCTCATTCGGGCGAGATGGGTCTATTTCACGCCCTGGCGCCAGTTCCGGCATTAATACGCGTGAGATCGATAACTACTATGTCTATCCGAAAACCTATAGCGACCATGCAACGCTTGATGTCGGGCTCACCTATGACTTCCCGGCGGTGAAGGATGCACTCGACGGTATCGTCCCCGACCACGGCACCCCGCTACGGCACGGGCTGAAGGTCTCGATCGACCACTTGGTTGCCCGCGCAAACAATGGTTCGGTCAGGGCCGTAGTACTGTTGACCGATGGCGATTACAACTGGTACGGCGACCCGCTCGCACGCGGCTCGGGTTCAACCCGTACCTCCCCAGAAGATTACGGGACACTGACCCAGAATTACTACCGATATGCGGACCTCCTCCCGAACTGGCAGAACTTATCAGCTTACGCTACGGACAACAACATTCGCATCTTCACGATCTCATACTCGGAGAGCCTGTCCAATGACGCGAGATCGACCCTGCGCACCACTGCCGAATCGACGGGAGGGAAGTATTACCATGCACTGGGTCCGGATGCTCTGGGTCCGATTTACACAGAGATTGCCGGTGCACTCAAGACCGAGGCCGGCGTCGACACCGCACTGGACGTCGTCTTTGAGAATGTCGAGGTAAACGGGAATTTAACCACCGGAACCAGCGTATTCGACTATGTCTACGAAGACGGGGCCTCGACCACCATCGAGAGCTGGGTCGTCAACGAGACCGGAAACTATACGGTCATCCCCCGCTATACTCGCGACGACACGCCGAACTGGACTCCGTCGAACCCGCACCTCCCCTTCAACATCGGCACCGTGCGCCTCGGCCAGACCTGGGAGACGACCTTCAGGCTTGCGGTAAAGACGGAAGGCAACATTAATATCTTTGGTCCGGGCTCGACGATCACGTTTAATAACGGCGAGAATACGCTGGAGCTCCCCGACACCTTTATTACGGCCTACCCCCTGAACAACACCGGGATGGACTTTGCGGTGCTCAACATCAGCAACTTGAATTTCATCGGCACAGAGCCGGTCGATGAGTTTCTCCCGGTCGCCTGGGACCTCAACTACACCGGTCTGTACGGCGTGACAGAGGATGTCTTCTATTCCAACGACAACGGTTACACCTGGGTGAAATTCGGCACGCTCAACGCCACAAACGAGACAACGAGTGGAGAATCCACGCTGGACGTGCGGGGTCTCCCACCTGGTCTTTACACTATCTGGGTCCGTGGTTATGCACCGGATACCGAGGACGCCTCAGAAAAGATTACTCAGAATGTAACTGCCGGGGCGACGGGAAGTGCGTATATACGTATCCAGTGAGGGGCTCCGGCACCCTTTTTTCCAGCAGTGGAGTGAGCCCCTGAACTCCCTGCGGCCCGTACCCTCGTCCGGCGGTTGGCCATCCAGCTCATGTCCCGCGGAGATAAAAGCCCGATATCTTTCTTTCCTCCTTCCCTCCCCGGCCCCGTTCCGGCTGCGGCACCGGGCCCCGCCCGGACGCCCGCCGGCATACCTGCACAAACCTGTATTTAATTCAAGTGGAACACCCATCGCTCCGTGAGTGGCAAATTTTTAATCGATCCTGGATATCCCCTTTTGAATCCGCTACCTGGACCCATAACGGCTCTTTTCTTGGCTCAGGATGTACGGAAAACATGTCCTGAATTTCCTATATGATTGTTGTGTGACGCAGGTGGTATTCGATAACGCCGTTCCAGTAAAAAATATCGCCTGGATCTCTTTTGTGGCGGTAATCCAGGTAATTTATGGGGTTTGGAATGCTTGCCCGGAACCCGGAACAAATCAGAAAACGTATATATATGATATGGGATCATGGCTCCCTGATCTCGCTATGAATTTTCAAAAAGTAGTGCTCTTCACGATCCTGCTCGGCCTGATCGTTTCTGCCGTGAGCGCGGCGGACCCGGATCGGATCCAGCTCTCGACCGATGCCGACTGGCTGGTGGCGAACGGAGTTGATTCGGCGGTTATATCGATACAGGCACTCGACGCGAGCGGAGTGCCGCTTAAGAACTGCACCGTGGCGCTCGGTGTCGACCCGATCTACGGCCGCATCTCGCCCGCGACCGTCACCACCGGTGTTTCCGGGATCACGATCGCCACGTTTACCGCCAGCCGGACGAGCGGCACCGCGGTGATAACCGCACGGGCCGGGGCGGTGGAAGAGACGCTCCGCCTCTCGATCGACCATGACCTGCCCTGCCGCGTCACGTACCTTGACTACGAGTCTGAGGTGACTGCGGGCGCCACCACCACCATCACCGTGGGGCTGGCCGACCTGCACGGCAACATGCTGAACGATCAAAGAGTCGCCGAGACCGTGCGCTTCAGCGCCGGTTCGGTCGATGACGATGCCGCTTTCATCGACGACGGGGGAGATCCGGTGCCCGAACTTGAACGGACCGTCAACGCCACGGGGTTCGTCCAGGTGCCCTTCCGGACCAGCCGCACCGTCGGCGAGAACATTGTCCGGATAGGCGTTCTCCAGGATGGAACCAGCCGCTACATCTCCATCCACGGGCAGCCTACAGGGATTCCTGCTGCGATCGCCGTCGCGGTCAGCCCTGATGCCGACCCGGTCCCCTACCAGCCCGCCGACAGCGAGAGCATGTTTACTTTGACCTACAGGCTTTTCGATGCCTGGGGCAACCCGGCGGCCGGCCGTGACGTACGGGTCGTTACGTCGCTCGCGGGAGAAGAGGTAGTCCTGACGACGAACGGCATGGGCGTCGCCTGCCTCACCTACGGCCCGAAGGATACCACCGGTATCGTCACCCTCACTGCGACGGCTGTGGACAATGCGAGTGTGACGATAGCGCAGGAGGTCGAGTTCATCCACACCGATCCGGTGAACATGCTCCTCTCGGCAAGCCCTCAGTCCATGCCGAGCCGGGATGTCGATAGAAACTCCGTTGCGGAACTTCGGGCCAAGGTGATGGATGTCAAGGGGAACCCGGTTGATGGCGAGACGGTGACGTTTGCTATCGTTCCCGGATCGATCAACCTTGGCGGATCTAACTCGACCGAAGATCCCTATCTTGGGGAGATACCGGGACAGAACGTGGCCACAGCTGTCACCATCAGTGGGTCCGCTATCGTCAAGTTCCACCCAGGATCGTTTGCCCCCCCGGAGGTGGGAAAAAAGGCCTCTGCGAGGGGCAATGTAACCGTCCGGGCGACGTGGGAGAACGTCAGCCGGGATATCATCCTGACCTGGATGAACTACCCTTACCTCTCCGTGGAGACGGAGGTCTCGGACCAGAGGGTTTTAGTGAATAATACAACCGACGTCACGGTCAGGCTGAAGGGCGATGGCTGGGCGCTCCGGCCGGACCCGATCGATGTGGTGCTGGTGGTGGACCGGTCGGGGAGTATGGCGGGCACGGACGTGAACCCGACGCGGATGGCGGCGGCAAAGGCTGCGGCGAACGACTTTGTCGATCAGATGAGTTTAACGGCGGGTGATCGTGTGGCACTGGTCTCGTTCGCATTCGGCGCCACACTGGACCAGGAGTTGACCGATGAAGAGAGTGAGATAAAGGGAGCAATAAACCGGTTGCCGACGGACGGTGGGACGAACATGAGGATGGCGTATTACACCGCAATAAAGTATCTCAAGGAGAAGGGCAGGCCGGAAGCGGTCAAAGCGGTCATCCTCATGAGTGATGGGGATTGGAACTACCATGGCTCGCCGCTGGCAAAAGGTGTAGGTTACGCGGACAACAACCGCTATCTCACCCGTCGTTCTTCATATGGGGCGCAAGCGCCTCTATCCGGGTACTGTTGGAGCGGGCTTGTCAACAGTTACGATTTTTCGGATGAAAAGTACGAGTGGTATCACGACCTCCCAAATCCGAAGGGTGGCGCGGACGTTCAGAGGCAGGCCGGTTGGGGGGACTGGTATGACACTGAGGGAAATCGGTGGGTCAGTACCAATCCCGCCAGCTGGACCTGCGATAACGGTCAGTTCACCAACCAGAACATGTCGGTGTACGCCAATAGCGGTGATGAAACGAACAGAGTGAAAATCTACAGTATCGGGTTCGCTTCGAGACTGAATTCCGACGTCGAGCGTGGTCTTAGTGTCCTGTCCCGGGCGGCCGGAGGAAAATACGTCTGGGCCAAGGATGAAGCAGCACTCAAGAACGTCTATACCGACATCGCCGGCGAACTCAAAACAGAGGCCGGCATCGACACCACCATGGTCCTCGACTTCGACATGGTCCGGGTTAACGACGAAGATCGGGAGGGCAAGGATGTATTCGATTACATCTACGAGGATGGAGTATCAACCACCGTCGAGAGCTGGGTCGAGAACGAGACCGGGCACCATGAGATCATTCCCCTGACAACCATCAACCAGACCGACGACTGGAACGACGACCATACCCTGCAGTTCGACGTCGGCACAGTGCACCTCGACCAGACCTGGGAGGCGACGTTCCGCCTCCGGGTGCTCACCGACGGCAACATCAACATCTTCGGACCCAATTCAACGATCACGTTCAACGACGGTGCGGCTGAACTCGGCCTCCCCGACACCTTCATCACAGCGGTTCCGGATCTCAACAACACGGGCCTCGGTGCCGCGACGCTCACCCTCTCAAACCCGCGCTACACCTGCACGGAGCCGGTCGAGGAGTTCCTCACCGCTGCCTGGGACCTCACCTACACCGGGTCGACAACCGCAACCGAGTTCGTGGAATACTCAAATGACGGCGGCCTCTCCTGGGTGCGGTTCGACACCCTGACCGCAGACGGTACCGTGGCCGATGAAACCTCCTCTCTCGATGTCCTGGCGCGCCCGCCGGGTGAATACCAGGTCCGGATACGCGCCTTTGCAGACGATGCGCCCGATGCTGTGCTGATCTTCCCCTCGATCAGGGTCGGAGAACTCCGTGCGGCGTATATCCGGCTTGCATAACCTTTTTTGGTGCACAAAGCACGTATTCGGCAAAAATGACGGACCCAGCGGGAATTGAACCCGCGTCCTTGGGTTCGAAGCCCAAAAGGATGTCCTCTACCCCATGGGTCCCCACATGGGTTTCTATCATAAGTTATTAAGCGTTTTTATGCCAGTACCCTATACAATGATTATCTCGTCCAGCGAAATCGTTCGCCGGCTCCAGAACGGCGATCTTGTCATCGAGCCCTATCACAGTGCATCTCAGCAGCCTGCCTCTTACGATCTCCGTGTGGCCGAAGAGACCGTGCTTCCGCGCGGGGCATGCACCCTTGTTCCTTCGATTGAGTGGGTGGAGCTTCCAAAAGACCTCGCGGCAACCCTCCGGTGCCGCTCCTCGCTCGCCCGCCGCGGCGTCCTCCTCGGCGGCGGGTTCGTTGACCCCGGGTTCCGCGGCCAGCTGACGCTCTGCCTGACGAACGCCGGCGCGGAAGAGATTTGCCTCTCAAAAGGCGACCGGGTGGTGCAGATGATCCTGCAGGAAGTGCTGAACGGCGACCGGCTTTATGTGGGCCGGTATCAGGATAGTGTTGGCGCGGTGCATACACGATGACGCCATCGATACGGTCGGAGCGGAAGTACCTTGAACTCCTGAGGATCCTCGCGGAGTCGCACGAACCCCTGGGCGCGAAGAGATTGAGCGAGAAGATGGCCGAACGGGGTTTTGTCTTGAGCGACCGCGCCGTCCAGTACTACCTTCAGTACCTTGATGAGATGGGATTTACAGAGAAGGTCGGGAACCGGGGCCGCATTCTTACCGAGGCAGGGATTGCCGAGAGCGAGAGCGCGCTCGTCGACGAGCGGATCGGCTTCATCATATCGAGGCTTGAGCAGCTGGCCTTCCGGAGCACCTTCGATCCGGCAACCGGGACAGGGAGCGTCGCCTACAACCTCTCCTTTGTGCGGGAGGAGGACCTTCCCGCCGTTACGGCGGCCTTCGACGAGGTGGCAGCAGCGGGCTATGGGTTCCTGAACACCTACCGGGTCGTCGACTCCGATCCCCGCATACCCGCCGGCCATGCCGGGATCATGACGGCCTGCAGCGTCACCCTGGACGGCGTCCTCCAGAAGATGGGTATTCCGACGAGGCTCGAGTATGCTGGCAGGATCGCCGTCGATGAGAACGGCTCCGCCGGGTTCCTCGATCTCATCGGTTACCGGGGAGCGTCGGTCGATCCGCTCCACCTCTTCATATCCGCCGGACTTACCTCGATACACCGGCTGGTGACGACCCGTGCCGGCGTCGCGCTTGCGAACGTCCGCGCAGTACCTGCTGCCGCACGGTACCGGGTGGAGGTGGCTGTCGGCCTGATGGAAGAATGCGGGTTCACCTTCCCTGCTGGAGGAGGTATCGGGGAGTTTAATCTCCCCAAACACCCTTATCGGCTCTCGATCGTCGCGTTTTCCGGAATGAACATGGTGGGGAACGCTGTTGAGAAGGGCTACGCTATCAGGACCGAGATTGGCGCCGGAATCATACCGTTCGAACGAATAGCAGAAGCTACCGGATCCAGGTGAACCCGTCGTCGGGGTCATCTTCCGGTTTTTTCTCCTCCCTGCTCTTCTGCCGGGCAGCCGCGTCGATCACCTCGAGCCTTCCGCGCGCGGGGTCAACCTCCTTCGGGCGGGGCCCCGGCCGGGCGAGTCCCCGGCCGGTCTGGTCGAGATGGGTATCCTTCGGCGCGGGGCCCGCCCCGCGCATATGCAGACCGGACTTATCGAACGCGCCGTCGATCGGCCGTCGTGTCTTTCGGTCCAGCGCGACCGTATCCCCGGTGTAGATCCCATCCTTCGGCCGCTGTACTCCGTGATCGAATGTGACCTGCTCTCTGTCGAACACCCCGTCTTTCGGGTGTTGTACGGGCTTTAAAGGTGCGGAGTAGATTACCGCGTCATCCTTCGGAGCGGTCTTTCCGATGCTGATCCCCTTCAGGCCGAAGGTGGCGTTCTTTGGAGCGGGCACAGACGAGGTGACCGAGGCAGATCCGGTGAGGTCGATCTCCCTCCCGCCCTGCCTGGGGGGCAGGATAACGGCCCCGTCGTCCTGTTTCTTATCCGGCTTCGGGATCATTTCAATGGTATCGTCCCTGCGCTTCTCGCCGCCCTCGCTACCGCCCGGGAGCGTGATCATCTCGTCTTTCTCTGGTGCGGGTATCTCTGCCACGTATCCACTCTCCTCCAGAAATGCCGCCTCAAGGGGAGAGGCGAAACCCGGGTCTTCTTCCCACTCCGGCAGTCCGGTACCGGCACCCGATGTCGGGGCCGCCTCCTCACCGCGCAGCCGCTCCTCCTCTTCGGCGTTCAGTCGTTCCTCCTCGCACTCAAGTTGGTACTCCGTCCGGATATCCCGGAGCTCCTCGACCCGGGGGATGTTGGATAACCCCGAGAGCATGATGATGATCCCGACAAACGATGTGTTCTTCACCGGATAGTCGCCGGATCGCATCTCGAGCCCGGCGATGCTCCGGTCAATCCACTTCCGGACGGTCTGGAATCCCTTCATCGAGAGTTCGGCCGAAGGGCCGGCGATCAACACCAGCGCCTTGTCGGCGCTCGTGAGGTCACAGGGGACTGATATCTCCTCATAGACTGCCTTTTTGGCGAGAGAAATGATCCGGGCGGCCTTCTCCTGTGAACCCTGAATGAAGTCTTTGAGCGACTGCCGCCGGCGGAGGAAGTTCAACCACCCGGTCGGCAGCCGTTCGGCGGCATACCCGACCGCGACGAAACCGTTCCCTTTCAGGGTGTTGAGGACCTCTCCGGCATCCAGGACGACCTCGGCGACATCGAGACCGGACTCGTTGAACTCTCCAGCACGAAGAAGGAGGCCGATCTGCCGGGCAACCCGTTCATTGAGCATACTGTAATGGGTTCTCGGATCCGATCCTATGGGGATCTGGCGCAGCTGGCCCATGACGCCGGTGTTCTCCGTCTCGGCCGCAGCTGCGGCTGCCCTGATCTTATGCGACCAGGTTTCGTTGTCGAAGAGGATGACGGCGTCGACGAGTTCCTGGAGCATGTCGAGGTCGTCAGCGGCCTTGGCCGAGACCCGCTTCCCCTCCTCCAGGCACGGGAGTATGGCGAGGGCGAAGATCGGTTCCACGTAAGACTTCCGGATATTGCCTATAATGAGCGGCGCGATGTCGATGACGCTGCCCCCGAGCCCGCAGCAGAGGAGGATGGCGTCGATCTCCATCGTATCCATGCTCTGGAGCCGGGTCATCACCTCTTCGATATCGATCACGTCCGTGACCTGAGCGTGACCTGCGATGTCGACCCGCGGAAAGAAGATCCTTGCTGGGTTCGGGAGATGGCGGAGCTGGAGCAGGGAGTTTGGGTCGATGTCGATTGCTACCGCACTCATGCAGCAGACTTTGCTTCGCCGGTCATGGTCGTAGAGGTTATCCACAACCCGTGAGCCGGCGCCTCCGATCCCGATCGTCAGCACTCGCATACCGCTATACCCCCTGCCTGGTACCCTTCATCGCTGGAGTGACCTTTGCCGCGAAAGAGGCATGCATTTCACCCCAAACTACTGATGAATATGTGGGCGGGCGAACATATATATTTCTGTACGTTCCCTGGGGGAGGAACGCATCTGTTCATACTGTGCCTGTACTTATGTATTCCGGTTTAATCTCTCCATGCTGGAGTCCCCTGCAGGATAAGGGAAGAGACTTACCGGATGTCCTCGGGAACCTGGTACACCTCTTCATTTTGCACTACCTGTGCGGTACGTGCCGATTGATGAGCACAAAATGATAATATATTTAACTCCCTGCACGTAACTACTCAATGAGGTGCATAGCCTTGACTACATATGGAA
>DAOSER010000026.1:0-17823 GCA_035363235.1 Methanoculleus sp. | reverse complement strand
CCGTCTTCGTCACCCACTGGCACGCCGACCACTTCCTCGGCGTCTTCGGGCTCGTCGAGACGCTCGCATTCATGGGGCGAACCGAACCGCTCCCGATCTACGGCCCGCCCTGGGTCGGCGAGTTCGTCGACCTCGTGCAGAAGATCAGCCGGCACACCCGGGGTTTCCCCGTCACCGCCCATCCCCTCGAGCACGGTTCGGTCGTGCCCTTCAACGGCTACACGGTCCGTGCGTTCGTGACGTCCCACGGCATCCCCGGTCTCGGCTACGTGCTGGAGGAGGACGAGCGGCCGGGCAGGTTCAACCGCGAGCGGGCGATCGAACTCGGTATCCCGCCGGGCCCGCTCTTCGGGCGGCTGCAGCGCGGAGAGGCTGTCCGCATCGTCCGCGACGGCGCCGAGGTCGAGGTCCGGCCCGCCGACGTGATGGGCGAGCCGCGACCGGGCAGGAAGATCGTCTATACCGGCGACACCCGGCCGCTCCAGGATCAGCCCGACACCGCAGCGATGATCCGGGATGCCGACCTCCTGATCCACGACGCCACGTTCGACGACCAGGAGATCGCCCGCGCCCGTGACGTCCTGCACTCCACCGCCGGCGAGGCGGGTGAGGCTGCAACGGCGTTAGGCGCCCGTATGCTTGCCCTGGTGCACATAAGCTCCCGTTATGCAAGCACAGCAAACCATATACGCGATGCAAAGCGATATTATGAGGGAGACGTGGTTCTTCCGGCCGATCTGGCGGTGCTGGAGATCCCGTATCGGAGTTGATCGAGATGGACGGTGATTGTGATGGAGCAGGCCCTATCCAGCCAGAGCCGCCTGATACTTACCGGTCTCGGCGCCCTGCTCGTCAGCGCCATCGTCCTGAGCATTGCAGGCATCTATCTCGGTTCTGTCCGTGAAGTCCTCGCGCTGATCCCCGGCCTGATGGTGCTCCTGCCGTCGATCATCCATATCCGGGGGAGCATCGCCGGCGTCTTTGCCTCCCGCCTCTCCTCATCGATGCACCTCGGGGAGTTCTCGATCGAGTTTGAGGAAGGAAGCGTCCTCGGCGACAACATCCGCGCATCGTTTGTGATAACCATTCTCATTGCGTTCGTCATCGGCATCTTCTCGTATGCAGCGAGCCGCCTCTTCGGGTATCCTGTGATAGGTGTCACCGATCTCGTGCTGATCTCGGTCGTCACCGGCGTTATCGCAGGGGCCGTGGTGATGGGGATCACCCTGCTCATCGCCCTCATAAGCTACCGCTACGGCCTCGACCTCGACATGATCGGCGCACCGACCGTCACCACATCAGGGGACCTTGTCACGCTCCCGATCCTCGTACTTTCCGCAACGTTCGTCATGCATCTCTCTCCCTTGATGCGCCTGGCTCTCGGGAGCATCGCGGTCGCCGCCGCCGTCGCCGCCGTCGTCTACACCCGACGCCGGCCGGAGGGAATCGAGCCGATTGTCCGGGAGAACATCCTCCTGCTCATCCCGCTCAGCGTCCTCGGCACGCTGGCCGGCCTGACCTACTCCTTCAACCTCGACGCTCTGGTGACGATCGCGGCCTTCCTCATCCTGATACCGCCGTTCACAGGCAGCCTCGGGTCTATCGGCGGCATTCTCGGGTCACGCCTCTCGACGGGGATGCACACGGGCGAGCTCGACCCGTCGTTCCTTCCCGAGCGCGGCGTTGTGCATCATTTTATTATTTCCTATCTCTATACGTTGATACTGCTTCCACTGCTGGCGCTCATAGCGCATGGCGCGGCGGTGCTCATGGGGTTAAACAGCCCCGGCCTCGGAATACTGGTCACTATCAGCCTTATCGCGGGTCTGATCGTCATGACCCTGGTGAGCGGCGCGACATACGTCACTGCGAGCCTTTCATTCCGCTACGGCCTCGATCCCGACAATTTCGGGATCCCTGTCATCACAAGCCTGATTGACCTGATCGGTGCAGCCACGCTTGTATCGGTGATAAACCTGCTGTTGTAACGAAAAGATATGAGAAGAACGGTTGAAGAACCCATGATAGAACGTGAATACCAGCCGATCAGCTTCAAAGACGTCCTGATCGAGATGAAGGATATCTCCGAACTGATGGTTGATCTCTCGTACTCTGCGATCCTCTTCGATAGCAAGGAGATAGCCCTCGAAGTGATCAATCTTGAGGAGAGCATGAACAAACTGGTCTATCAGGCCAGGATCCAGAGTGTTCTCGGCGCAAGACGCCTTGAAGAGGCAGAGGCGATGAGCGGCATGCTCCAGGTGGCCGAGGCAGCGGAGAGGATTGCAAACTCGGCGTCCGATGTAGCAAAACTCATACTGAAGAACGTCCGGTTCCCGGCAAAACTCAAGCGCATCTTTCCCGAGGCCGAGGAGCTCGTCACCCGGGTGATCGTCAGCCAGAGCAGTGAACTCGCCGGCTGCACACTCGGCGGCCTCAAAGTCCAGAGCACGACGGGCATGCAGGTGATCGCCATCCGGCGCGGAAAAGGCTGGATCTACGGTCCCGATAAGACAACCCGGGTGGAGGTCGGGGATATCCTGATATCCCGGGGTCCGGAGGCCGGGGCGGATATCCTCTCCCTGATGGCGGGAACGGCGGAGCGTCCCCGGGTCGAACCCTCGCCGGCGGGCGAGGTCGACGATCTCGACCGGGCGGTCGGGCTCATCATCGAGATGAAGAATCTCTCGGAGCTCTCCGTAGGGCTCGCGTATACCTCGCTGCTCTTCAACAACAGGGAGGTGGCCCACGAGGTGGTTGCCCTCGACTCGACGCTCGATGATATGCGCTACGACCTGGACCTCTGGATCCTTGAGGCGGCACGAAAGATCGATGACGTACATAAACTCCGTGGCCTCCTGTACCTCTCCGCATTTGCCCAGGCGATCAGCGACTCCGCCCACTCCATCGTCGATGTCCTCCTGCGCGACATCGAGATCCCGCCGGTCTTCAAGAAGATCGTCCGGGAATCGGACGAGATCATCACGCGGATGCCTGTTGCGGCGTCGTCGCCGCTCGTGGGGAGGACTCTCAAGGAGGCGTCGCTCGGGACGGTGACCGGGATGGTCGTGCTCGCCATCAAGCACGGCGACCGGTGGGTCTACCGCCCGGGGAAGGGTGTTAGGCTGGAGAACGGCGATACCATCATCGCAAAGGGCAGGCGGGACGGTGAGTGCCGGCTGTACGAACTTGCCGGGCACGCCGCCGAGGTGCCCGAAGAATAATTGGAGAACTACTATGGGAGATACAGAAGATACAATTGTTTACCGCCTTGGAGCGAACTGCAGTCTCGACGAGGTGGAGGAAGGGAAGACCTATCTTGGGCGGGTGCAGGGCTTTGCACCGTTCGGGGTCTTTGTCCAGTTAAACGACCGGGTCAAAGGGCTCGTGCATAAGAGCAACGTGAAGCTGCAGCATACCGAGCGTGACCCGATCATCGTTCACGTCCTGCAGATCCGGAGCAACGGCAACATCGATCTCGAGGAGGTCACGCCGACCGTCTACCAGACAGAGAACGTGACCAAGAAGACGACGGGCGTGCTGATCACCGATATCGGGAAGAAGATCGGCAGGACAGTCCTGATCGAGGGCGAGATCGCCCAGATCAAGCAGACGTCGGGACCGACGATCTTCACGGTTGTGGACGCATCAGGCACCGCGAACGCGGCCGCGTTCATTGAGGCGGGCGTCCGCGCCTACCCCGAGGTGGAACTCGGGGATATCGTCGCCCTCACGGGCGAGGTGATGCAGCGCAACAACCAGCTCCAGATCGAGGTCTCGTCCATGGCGGTCATGGAGCCGGAGGATGCGGCCCGGGTCAGGGAGCGTATCGATGCGGCGCTTGATGAGCGTGCGGAGCCGCCCGACCTCCCGTTCCTGGTGGAGAGCGAGGTTCTCGAGGCCCTCCGGCCGCAGATGCGCAAAGTGGCGAAGGAGATAAGGAAAGCGGTCCTGACCGCGCGGCCGATCATCCTCCGGCATCACGCGGATGCGGACGGCATATGCGCTGCCGTTGCCGTCGAGCAGGCGGTGACCGCGCTGATCCGGGAGAGCAGCGGGGATTTCGACGCGGAGTACTTCCTCTTTAAGCGGTCGCCGTCCAAGGCTCCGTTTTACGAGATCGAAGATATCACGCGGGATCTCGACTTCGCCCTCAAGGACAACATCCGCTACGGACAGAAGATGCCGATGGTCCTCCTGATGGACAACGGGTCGACCGAGGAGGATATGCCGTCACTGAAGGTGACCCGGATCTTTGATCTCCCGGTGATGGTCGTCGACCACCACCACCCCGACGAGATCGTGGACGATTACCTGATCGGACATGTCAACCCCTACCACGTGGGCGGCGATTACGGGGTCACGGCCGGAATGCTCGGCACAGAGGTCGCCCGCATGGTCAATCCGGCGGTCGAGGACCAGATCCGGCACCTGCCGGCGGTCGCGGGAGTCGGCGACCGGAGCGAGGCGCCGGAACGAGCCCGCTACCTTGCGCTCGCCGCGCCCGAGTACTCGGAGGACGACTGCCGCGATATCGCGCTCGCGCTTGATTACGAGCAGTTCTGGCTTCGGTTCAGCGACGGGAGGGAGATCGTCAAGGACATCCTGAACCTCTCCGGCAACCCTGACCGCCATGAACGGTTTGTCAACCTGCTGGTCGAAGAGGCAAACCGGGCGATCGAGGAGCAGCTCGAGGCCATCATACCGCACGTCGAGAGCCGGGTGCTCTCTAACGGTGCTCACCTCTTCATGCTTGACGTGGAGATCTTTGCCCACCGGTTCACGTTCCCGCCGCCCGGTAAGACCTCCGGCGAGGTGCACGACCGATTGGTCCGGGAGCACCCGGGAGAGCCGGTCGTCACGATCGGGTTCGGGCCGGATTTTGCTGTCCTGCGTTCCCGGGGCGTCATGATGAACATACCCCGGATGGTGCGCGAACTCCATAGCGAGATCGTCGGCGGCGGCGTGAGCGGCGGCGGCCACCTCGTCGTCGGGAGCATCAAGTTTGTGGAAGGGATGCGTGACGTGGTGGTCGATAGCCTGATTCAGAAGATTGGTAAAGCGCCAATCTGATCGCTACTTCTTTCTCGCCGGCATTACGGCCGGGTTGCCATTGTCTGGAATGCCGCAGGCAGGCACCCGCTCCGGGCCACGGTAAAGGGGCTCTCGGGGCGCCGATGGTTGCACCTCCGAGCTTATCGCACCGGCGTTTTTGGGGGTCCGCCGCTGTGCACCCTGACTTCCCGTTGAGTTAAGCGCATACTCCCAGGGTCTCCAGGATCGTCCGTTGCTTTTTCGTGGACTCCGTCGTGATGACCTCGCCGTTTGCCAACCGGATCTTCTTGATCTTCGCTAATTCCAGCAGCAACCCCTCCAGCGTGTAGTGCTTCAGGAGACCCGTATCCTTCATGCGTTTCAGCAGACGCATCCGGAGGATCAGACTGAGGAACGTAATGAAGAGGTACCCCTTCAACGTGGCCTCCGTTCTCACGTTGAGCGGCATCACCTGGAGATCGGTCTTCATCGAGCGGAACGCCTTCTCGATGGCATCCCGTTCCCGGTAGACCGTGAGGCACTCCTCCCACCCCAGCGATCCCTGGACCAGGATGATCTGTTTCCCCATCCGGTTGACACGCTGGGCAACGGCGTTGTTCCGGATCTCGACCTGGAACCGGTCTCCTTGCCGTTCACACGCGAAATAGTTCGCCAGAGGGCCGGCCCGCTCTCGGAACATCTCCTCAGGTTTGCGCCATCGGGGAATCCGCAGCGCCTCAAGCTTCTGCTTGAGGTCATGGAGGCGGAGATAGAACAGGTTCCGTTCATCCTGCTCCCGTTGCAGGTCGTAGTAACAGAACCCTGCGATCTCCCTATCCCGGACCTGCAGGGTGATCGGCCTGACGAAGATCGGGTCCGTCTGGTATTTCTGGAGGTACTGGGGGCTAGTGAGGTCTCGCTGGGCGGCGGTGAGCACCTCCTTCACCGCCTTGAGGGTCAGGGAGGCCGGGATGACAAACGACAACTGCTCGTCGACCAGTTCTTCGAGATTGCCCTGGCTGAAGAACCCCCGGTCGAGGATCAGGGTATAGTCCTTGATGCCAAGCGATCGGACCCGGTGGAGGGTATTCTTCAGGGTGACCACATCCACGATGCTTCCGGGGTAGAGGTCATACATGACCGGGATTGCCTGGGTGGTATCCAGAATGAGGGAGAAGTTGATCTGGGGCAACTCCAGACCGTCCCGGTTGTACCCATACTCCAGCAGGGAGATCAGCTGGGAATAGCTCGAGAGGCTTGTGATGTCGTAGATCAGCGTGGAGTCGGTACTGAGGTTTTGTACCAGGAGTTCCATGAACTTCTCCGGGACGCCGCTGGTGCCGAGTCGGGCGAGGAGTTCACTCAGGCTCTGGCTGCTGAGGGGAAGGTCGGGATGGGTGAGGATAAGGGAACTCTCCTCATACCAGGTGGCAACCTGGTGCAGGGCAAGAGGCCGCATGATGCGGTTGCAGGCCAGGGCGAGGATGGTTCCGACTTCCCGCTCATGCGCCAGGCCGGCAAGATATTCGTCGATCCGGAGCTCTTGGATGATATCCTGTAGCGGGAGAAGGTTCCCGTGGGTATAGGCGGCAGTTGGTACGGATGCGATGCTGGGGCCCGGTATCCCCTCGGTTCGCACCTTTACCGGAACGCCATTGATGTTCTTCCCCAGATATCGGGACGTATGGCGGATCTGCTTCTTCTCGGGGTCGTAGTAGGGGATATCTTCATACCAGTATTCTTTGCCCTTGATCTTCTTGATCCGGACAGCCGGCTTCATGTGCTTATCTATTAAGCGCATTATGGGATATAGATCTTGCGGTTTGAAGCGACGACAGAGGGAAAGAAGAATTTATGGTAATTCTTATGTGCCTAATGGAGCGGGAAGTCAGGGTGCAGCTGCGTATGGCACCGCTTTGTGTGAGGCAGTACTGCGTGATTAACCGCTGGTCGATTTTGACAACAACCGAAATATAAAAATACGGTTATATCAAACAGGGGTCCCCATGGTAGGAAACCGATGGACCTGGATGGGACTTCTGGTTGTGCTGGTTGTGGCAGCAGCGGCCATTGCGTCTCCTGTAGCAGCCCGGAGCACAGCATCTATGGAGCCTCTGACCTGGACTCTTCCTCCGACACCCGACGAGACTCCGGAAGAGACCATAGAGGAAGAAACGCCCGTAGATACTGTGGAGGAGGAGACCCCGATAGAGACCATAGATGAGGAGACCCCGATAGAGACCATAGATGAAGAGACCCCGATAGAGACCATAGATGAGGAGACCCCGATAGAGACTCTGGAGACAGAGACAACCCTGAACGACGTGGCTCCTGAGGAAACCCTGATCGGTTCAGCCAATGATACTGCCGGCGAGACGGTAAACGAGACTGCGAACGAGACCGCCATTGAGACCGGGCCTGCCGTTGTAGTCGAGACGGATGAGGCGACACCGGCAGCAACGACGGAAGCGACACCGGCGGAGACTTCCACGGCCGAGCTGCCGACGTTCACGCCGATACAGGCGGCACAGGTCAACGGGAGTGCGACACAGGCCGCCCCGCTCTCACTCGCCGGCATCATCCTGGCCGTTGCAGTCGCAGGACTCCTTGTCGTGTTCGGACGCAACAGGAAGTGATGGCGGCCTGCCGGGCGGCCCCGGCAGAAGCGGGGAAAACAGCAACCGGAGCATGAGGCCAATCCTCACAACGGATCGCTATGGAGGGGAAGATCGGGGGTAGCCTGCCCCCTCCCCCGGTATCTGCGCTCGCAGTGACCATTTCGACCAGTAGGATTACAGATCATGCTCCTCGCCCGACCGATCGGCACAGCGATGCGCAATAATATACAATGATTTGTATACTTCTACTACGATTCTACGATCCCAAATGAGTAAATTTAAATATTGAACCGACTAAATGCACTTGCTCACGAGGGAACCAGTCAATGTCGACAAAGGACCGTATTAAAGAGAAATATAGTGACACCCAGCGAAAGATCCTGTATCATCTCAAATCCGGTTTGAGAGCAGGGAAATCTTACTTCAAATCCAAGTATATCGCAACCGATCTTGGCCTTTCTGCAAAAGAGGTCGGTATCAACCTTGCAATCCTGTCAGAGATCTGCGATGAACTGGATATCAGGCGCTGGAGTTACTCGAACAGTACGACGTGGCGTGTCACCTCACGTGCATCATAGTTTTATCCCGGGGAGCTCTATTTTACGGCATGAAGATTGTTGAGTTCGAAGCACCCGTCGAGTTTGTGGCCAACATCAACGAGCACAAAGACTGCCTCATGTCCCAGGACAAGAGCCACGAGAATCCGGATGTGCTCTGGTTCAACATCGACGTCCCCAAAGGACACGGTGTACGGGCCGGAGATCGGGTCAGGGTCACCGTCGAAAAGATCTGAACCCGGAATCGTTGTGGCCCCGCGGCCCGTGCCGCGAGGGCTTCGGCCGCTCAGATAGCAGCATCACCTCGATCCGCCGGTGCAGGGTATGCCCGCGGCTTCAGTTGAGGGGGGTTGAAAAGTACTGCGGGAGCGTCTCCAGGGTGATGCGGTACCGATCGATATCATCCACGCTGACGATGAGATAGAAGTCCTTTCCTCCCCTCTCGACGTTTTTGACGATGCTGCCCGGATAGTGCAGGTCGACCCCTTCCACGATGGCCCCGCTCTCCAGTTCCACGAGTGCCATCCTGAAATGTGCCGCCTCAGGCCTTACCGTTGCAGAGACACTGCAGTTCAGCCTCCATACCGCATACGGCACATGAAACACCTCGCTGATGCCTCCCCGTCGCTCCTCGATGTAAGCGAACGGGATGATCTCCTGAGTACCCTTCCAGGGAGGGTCAGAACCCCCATACTGCGTGAGGTTGCCGGGGAGGTGGCAGCAGGGGTAGTCCCAGACGTTGGTCACGTAAGAGAGCCTTGAGGGTTCGAACGGCACGACCGGTGTTGGTGCAGGGGTGGCGGTAGGCGTCGGGTCGGGGCTTTCCGGGACCTCCGGCCCGGCCTCCGCTACGGGCGGTCGAAACACCAGTGCTAGTGCAGCGATGACGATCAGGGCAGCAAGAATGCTGAAGGCGTCGCCTTTATCCACAGGCTTAAGAGGATGTGCAGGGTAAAAAGGCCTTGGGTTTGACTTCCTCCTCCCGCCCGCAGGTAGCCGGAGTTCGTCTTTTGAGGGGATATCTGCCCCGGTTTTCTACACTCCGCTTCCTGGTTGTGCGCGGGAAACAGAATTGTTAATATGGTTTCAGGACGACTCTGCTGATAAGAGCATGGTACGATGGAAGTCACTGAGGTGCGTACGTGGGTGATATTTTATCTGCTTTCGTTCGTGGCGCTCCTTGTGGCGACCTTCATCACGACCCAAAACGACAGCCGGCTCTGGATCAGCCTTATGCTCATCATTGTCGTCGTCGGGATAAACTTCTTCCTGCTCTTCTCTGAACTGAAGCGCTACCATGCCCGAAAAGCCCGCATGCGCCGGATATCTAAGATAGAAGACGTCGAGACAGGCACGGGGTCTTCCGGCCGCGTCCGGTAGAGGATCGTGGACCGAGGAGCTCCCCAACTTCAGTCGGGGATAGTTGACGCAACCTTGCGCAGTATCTTTTGCATGGCGTTGTACGGTGTGAAGAGGTGCTCCACCTCTCGTGCCAGGTACTCGGTCTTGCCTATGACGTAGTAGCCATCGGTGGCAAGTGCAGAGTGAAAAAGGCGTGTAAGGTCGTTTTTTTGCTTCTGGTTAAAGTAGATGGTGACGTTGCGGCAGACGACGGCATCAAGGTACCACGCTATGGGAACGCCCGACATCAGGTCGTGCTCCCGGAATTTAACCAGGTTCTTAATATGAGGCCGGACCTCGAATGTGCCGTCGTCGCGGCTGATAAAGTGCTTGCGGAGCCTCTTTTCGTCCACATTCTCGAGTGCCTTGCTGTCATAGACCCCGGCCATGGCTTTCTGCAGGGCCCTGGTATCGATATCGGTTGCGTATATCGTTACGCTGGCATCTTTATGGAGCAGCATCTGTTCATGCGCGAGGATGGCAAGCGAGTAGGGTTCTTCGCCCGTAGCGCAGCCGGCACACCAGATCCTGATCGAGTTCTTGTGTCGGACCAGCTCCGGCAGCACCTCCCGCCGTATCACTTCAAAAACTTCCGGGTCCCGGAAAAACCTGGTGACGTTGATGGTGAGAGCGTTCTTGAGCAGATCCTGTTCCTGCGGATTTGCGAGGAGATACTTATGATAGGCCTCGAAGTCTGCGTTGTTTGTCAGGCGCATCCTGGAGAGGATGCGCCGTTTGATGTAGTCCTCCTTATAGTTCGAGCACTTGATCCGGATCAGTCTCTCAATGCTCTTCTGAAGCGATATAAACGCATCCATGAGGTATTCTATTCTCTTCGCCGGATGTGGTCTACTGAGTGTTCTGGTAGCACCCGAGGTCGCTGATCACTTTCTGGACGTCAAGCCAGATGATGAGGGCCTTTGATTTCTCGTCGTCTTCTTTCCCTATCTTGATGATCGCTTTGACATAACCGCTGATGGACGACGTGATGCCGTCGCTGATACGCTCAATCTGATCATTACGGACTGATATAACACTGTGGACGTCATCGACGATAATCCCTACATTCGATCCGTTCGCTACATCCGGCATCAGTACGACGATCTTTCGGTTCTCAATCTTCTCGGATTCAGGGAGCCCGAGGAGGTCTCTGAGGTCGATGATGTTCGTGATCTCGCCTCGCAGGTTGATGATGCCCGCGAGGTATTCGGGAGCGCGAGGAAGGGGAGTGATCGGCATCATCTCCACGATCTCGCGTGCTATCTGGATATCCAGTGCATAGTGCTCCTCCCCGAGCTGGAACTCTACAACATCTACGGATGCTGCCATCATCTCCTCCTTAGTTCAGCTTGAACTGCATCATGGCCTTCTTGAGCTGTTCGGCCATGGTTGCCAGTTCGTGGGACGCGCTCCCGACCTCCTCGGTCGATGCGCTGACCTCTTCAGCAAGTGCTGCCATATCCTCGGTGCGGTCCAGGCTCTCTTTGGTCATGTGGGTGGACTCGTCCATCTTCTGCATGACGTTGTTGGTGGAGCCTGCCTGGTCTTCGGTGGCCTTGGTGATCTCGGTGATGCCGTGGGTGACCACTTCGACGCTGTTGACGATCCGGTTCAGGCCGTTGATGACCTTGTTGACGCTCTCGATACCCGCCTGGATCTCCTGGTGGGACGCCTGCATCGATCCTGTGGTCTTTTCAGTGCTTGCCTGAATCGTCCGGATCAGGTCCTCGATATCCTGGCTCGCCCGCTTGGATTCGCCGGCAAGGTTCCTGATCTCGCCGGCAACCACGGCGAACCCGCGGCCGTGCTCCCCGGCCCGGGCGGCCTCGATCGCGGCGTTGAGCGCGAGGAGGTTGGTCTGGTTTGCAATATCGGTGATCAACTTCACGATGTTGTTGATCTCCCGCATCTGGTTGTTGAGGGTGCTGATCTCGTCCACGGTCTGCTTGGAGATCTCCTCGACGAGCTGCATCTTCTTCGCCGCGACTTCGCCGAGGGCGGCTGCGTCGTTTCCTTCCTTCGATGCTTTCGACGCCTGCTCCATGACCTCCTGCGATGTGCTTGCAATCTCCTCGATGGATGCCGAAAGGTCGTTGATATCCGTCCCGATCTCCTCGATCTTCTCGAGCTGGCGTCGTGCATCCTCCGACGACTGCTGCGTCGAGGCCGCGACCTGCTCCGTGGCCCGGATGATCTCGTCGGTGCTCTTGCTGACCTCTTTCGTTGTTATTTCCACCTGGTGAGCCGCTTTTGTCACGTCGGCGAGGAGCGTGCGGATGGCGGTCAGTGAGAGGTTGTAATCGCTCTTGACCCTGTCGAGCGGGTCGCCGTTCTCTGCGTTCACGAACGCCGTCAGGTCGCCCTTCGCCATGGCGGCGAGCGCGGTTCCGAGTTCTTCGGCGCTTTTGGCGAGTCTTTCGCCTTCCTGTTTCGCGGTCTCCATCAGGTCCCGGATCTGCTCCTCTTCTTTCCGTTTTTCAGTGATGTCGTTATAGACGTTCAGGATCCCTGTCAGCTCGTTCTTCTCGTTTGTGAGCGGAATTCCGTACTGTTCCAGGATGTAGACGCCGGAGGGGAACTCGACTGTCACTTCGCCGGAAACCCGCACCTTCTCGGCGAGCACTTTCTTGATCCCGTCTCCTTTCTGGTTGTGAACCTTGAAGTCCCGCAGAGTCATTGTGGTGATGCGCGACCTATCGATCCCGGTCAACTTGAGGTATGCTTCGTTGGCCGTGAGGATCTTCATGGCGGTATCGACGACCAGCATGGGCATCGGGTTCTGCTGGATGATCGTGTCGGACTGCCGCTGCAGTTCGCCAATATTCTCCATCTGGGCCTTGATCTCTTCCTCGCTCTCCCGTTGCTCGGTGATATCGTTATAGACGATGAGGATGCTCTCGACCGCATTCTCGTTGTCAAGCAGCGGGATACCATACTGTTCGAGGATGTGGGTGCCGGAAGGCAGTTCGACGACGACCTCTGCGTACACGCGTCTCTTCTCCTGTATCGCCTGCCGGAGGCCGGAACCTTTCTGCGACGTGATCTTGAAGTCCCGAAGGTTCCTGCCGAGCACCTGATCCATTGGGATTCCACTCATTTCGGCGTAAGTGGTGTTTACCATGGTTACTTTGAACTCCGGGTCGACGACCAGGATGGGCATCGGGTTCTGCTGGATGATCGTATCGGAACCTTTCAGAAGCATCTTAGCCTCCTCCAGCCGGTGCCTGAGGCGCTGCTTCTCCTCCTTCTTCTTCTCAAGCAGCGCATTGATCGAGGTTGCCAGTGGCCGATACTCCTCCGGAATGCCGGCAAGGTCGATCTTTGCGGAGTCGTCGCCGCCGATCCCTGCATGAAGTGCAGCCTCGATCGCCTCGGGCAGTACCATCGCCCTCTGCTCCTGTGCCTGTCCTGTCGTACCCGGCGCAATCGGCCCGGTAAATAGTGCTTTTCTTCCAGGTTTATCGATCATTGATTACACATCCTTATGTTTCTCGGCCCGTTTCAGAAGCGCAGTTGTTATTGCCCGGTATTCCCTGCCGGCAGTGCTCTCGGGTGCGTAGTGGGAGATGGGAAGCCCCTGTTGCTGTGTTTCGTAGATTGCAGGTGAGTATGGGACGGTGAACACCTGTTTGAACGCTTTTCTGACCTCCGACTCGAACGCCTTCAGCCGCTCCTGCTCCTTCTCCTCTTCCACGGAGGGGGCGGGTGAGAAGATCCGTTTCAAGAAGAGTGCAAGGCCGCCCATTCCGGCGGCCGGGTCGCCGGATCCCTTCCAGCGTGTCAGAATGGCAAAATCGGTGGCGACGTCTTCTCCGAGCATCTCCTTGATGTCGCCAAAGACTGTTGAGAGGGCTTCCATGCCTTTGAGGGCAAAGGTCCCGGGGTCGAGGGTGACGATGGTGTGGTCCGCTGCGACGAGGCCGTTGATGACGAACTGGCCCATGCTTGGAGGCGTGTCGATCAGGATGAAGTCGTAGGCGTCCTTCACCCCTGCGAGCGCCTCCTTGAGAACCCCTGCCCTGTCCTCGATACCATAGAGATAGGGTTCAGCTCCCACAAGGTCCAGGGTTGCCGGAGCGAGATCGATCCCCGATGCCGTGGGCATGATCACATCACGGATCCCGACGTCGGGAAAACCTTCAAAGACGTTCATGAAGACGTCGTACATGCTCAGTTCGAGGGTTTCAGAGTTGACCCCGAGTCCCGAGGTGGCATTGGCCTGCGGGTCGCAATCTACTACCAGAACGCTCTTCCCGTCTTTCTGCAGGTACCCTGCGACATTGAGGCACGATGTCGTCTTTCCTGTGCCACCTTTGTGGTGAGCGAACGCTATTATCGTAATATCCAGCACCCCTCATACCTCTATATGGAACGGTTGTTATTAAACTTATTTTTATTACGCTGTAAAATTATGGGTGTCTCCCGCATTTGAAGTTCCCAAAAGTCTTTGATGGCAAATCCGGCCTGCATCTGCCGTGGTACTGCAACACGATCGGATAGGAGGATATGGGCGGCCCTATCAGGTGGTTCTCGATGGCTTTTTCATGCAATAGGTGGGCAGGCGTCAGCGAGAGAGACCGCTCCCCGTGCGGTGTAGAGCAAGGCCCCGGTCGCCGGAGCCTGCCCGGTCCCGGACCCTCTTTACCCGTTCGGAGATGGATGGCCGATATGTTGGTGCGGCACGGAAAAGTGCGGAGATCAATCCCCTGCTGCATGCGGCCGGTGCTCGGGGCATCAGGGCGGAGAGGAGGTTCTGGAGGAGGACCCCTGGATCCCTGACCCGGTAGCAGCGCCTCATTGCATCTGCTGCATACCGGTCTGCGGTGAACTCCTCGTCGCACATGCGGTGATAGTATGTCCGGTAGGCGAAGAAGGCAGTCAGAAGAAGGAGAGCGATCAGGACCGGCTTTGTGACGGGAAGTACTTCTGTCTGCAGAAACGGATGGCCGAAGAACATAAGGCACAGGAGAACCGGGAGGGCCGGGAGGGCCGAGAGAAGGAAAGAACCCTTTCTTGCGTGTCCCTCTTCATGGAGCAGCACGAACCGGAGTATGTCGTCGCTTGCCCCCAAGAGGTTTTTTTCGTAAAAGGAGCGCCGGTAGCGGATGCAGTTGAGCGCGGGGCATCCCCGTATTGAGGGGGTGAAGGTGCACCTGACGAGCCTTCTCCTGCGGTCGATCAGCCCCTTCTCCTGGAGTTCCCGGAATATCCGGTACAGGCGGGTGTCCTGGTCTGCCCAACTCATTGTGACTAAATTATAATAATCACCATACATTAAATGTTGCCCCGAATAAGAACGAAGGTTAATTCGAAATTTACCGATTTCGATGGTATCTGTCCCGCGGCTGCGGGTTCCTCCCGGCAGGGTGCCGGCCCGGAGCATTGAATCCTGAAGGTGGTCAGGATGCTCCG
Organism: Methanoculleus sp.; assembly: GCA_035363235.1. Classification (GTDB taxonomy): domain Archaea; phylum Halobacteriota; class Methanomicrobia; order Methanomicrobiales; family Methanoculleaceae; genus Methanoculleus. The sequence goes on along the minus strand of DAOSER010000026.1, from coordinate 2,801 downwards.
GCGAACCGGCCCGGGCGGGTGCCGGCACCCCGCCGGGATCCCGCATCCCACTCTCACCTGCCTGCCCCGGAATCCGAAACATTTGCAATCTCCGTTTTTTTCACAATATTTTAATAATAGCAACCAAAATTGTGAATGAATAGAGTGGAGGTGAATGTAGGGCCGGAGAGTTCATGCGGCCCGTGCTTGTGCCGGCACGGCAGGCGGTCTCCGGTTCTCTGAGCGAATGTCAACCAAATACGTGAGTCTTCTACTACTGACCCTTGCCGTCCTCGCCGGGACTGCCGGGTGTCTCTCCACGTCGTTTGGGGAAGTGGCCTACAGCGGCGGCGCCCTGCAAGTCCATGTGGAGAACACCGGTGAGCCTGTCGAGAACGCTGTGCTCCAGGTGACGATCATGGAGGTGGGCGCGCTTGAGCAGCACGAGGCCTTCTCCGAAGCGCGGTACATCGATCTTGCACGGGGAGTGAACGAGTACACGATCCCGGTAGACCTGCAGTCCGGCTCATACAAGGCATTCCTGACCATATTCGTCGGCAACGAGCGGAGGACGTCCGTCATTCGCGACCTGGAGGTAGCAGCCTGACCCCCGGGGGACTCGCGGCGGCGCGGGGGCTTGAGCCCGCGGATGCCGTCTTCTCCGGGGCCGAGGTCTTCAACCCGTTCGCGTGCGCCTGGGAGCGCGTGGACTTCGCGGTGAAGGACGGCTGCGTCGTCGGCCTCGGTGAGTATGAGGGAGAGCAGGAATACGACTTTTCCGGTGCCTACGTGGTGCCCGGGCTGATTGATGCCCATGTCCATATCGAGAGTTCTCTCCTTGCGCCGGCGGAGTATGCCCGGCTCGTCCTTTCGCACGGCACGACAACCGTGATCGCCGATCCCCACGAGATCGCGAACGTCTGCGGGGCGCCGGGGATCGAGTATATGCTCGCCGAAGGGGCGCGGACGCCGCTCGATATCCTGGTCATGCTCCCCTCCTCTGTCCCGGCAACGCCTCTTGATGCGGGCGGCGCCGTGCTCACGTCCGCCGACCTCGCCCGGTTCCGGGGGCGGGAAGGGGTCATCGGGCTTGCCGAGGTGATGAACGTCCCCGGCGTCCTCGCCGGCGATGAGGATCTCCGGGCGAAGATGGATCTCTTCGGAGTCATCGACGGCCATGCGCCGTTCCTCTCGGGAAAGGACTTAAACGCCTACATCTATGCGGGGGCGGGAAGCGACCACGAGTGCACGACACTCGCAGAGGCGCGGGAGAAGCTCCTCCGGGGGATGTACATCATGGTCCGGGAGGGTTCGACAGAGAAGAACCTCCGTGACCTCCTGCCGCTTGTGGACGCCTGCACGGCGCCGCGGTGCTGTTTTGCCACCGATGACCGGCACGCCGACATGCTCGCCGGCGAGGGGCATATCGACGACTGTATCAGAAAAGCGGTCGCTTCCGGCCTCAAGGTCGAACTGGCGCTCCGGATGGCCACGCTCTCGGCTGCCGAACGATTCGGGCTCCACGACCGGGGCGCCCTTGTCCCGGGGAGGCTCGCCGACTTCTGCGTCGTCGATCCCGATCGCTTCCGCGTTCTCCGGACGTTCAAGCGCGGCGTCGAGGTGGTCGATCCCGGCTACCAGGAGCCCGCGTGCCCGACGGCCCCCCTGCACGCCCGCGTCCCGGAGCCCCGCGATATCCGCCTCGCCGGCCGCGGAGAGGCGCGGGTGATCGGGATTGTGCCCTGCCAGATCACGACCCGTCTCCTGCGCTGTCCCGTGGACGCCGCCGAGATTCCGGACACCGGCCGCGACATCCTCAAAGTGGTCGTCACCGACCGTTACCGGGCGAGCGGCTCCGGCGTAGGGCTTGTCCACGGCTTTCACCTGCAGGAGGGGGCGATCGCCGGGTCGGTCTCCCACGACTCCCACAACATCGTCGCCGTCGGGGTCGGCGACGCCGATATCGCCCGTGCCGTCGGCGAGGTGGTCCGGCTCGGCGGGGGTCTCGCGGTGGTCTCCGGGAGCGGCGTGACCACGCTCCCCCTCGAGTGCGCCGGGCTGATGTCGGCGCTCCCCTACGACGAGGTCGTGCGGCGGCTTGCGGCCCTCGAGGAGCATGCCCGGCGGCTCGGCGCAATAGAGAACCCCTTCATGTACCTCTCGTTCCTCGCCCTGACGGTCATCCCCGAGGTCCGGGTCACGGAGCGGGGGGTCTTCGACGTCGGGGCGTTTGCGGACGTTCCGCTCTTTAGTGAGTGAGGAGAGGGCGGAGAGCACCTGACGGTGCTCTTCTGCTCGTTCTCGCTCCAATCGTGTTTTGAAGCTTGCTCGTGTCGACGTGCGGACGTCCAAAAGAAGGGGCGGCGCAGAGGACGCCCATGTCCCTCCGGCTGCGAACGGTTCGCTGTCCTGAAGATTTAGGTACGAGTGCTGCTGAAGACAGGCCTCGATGGCAGGTCACTCATCGCCTGTCCTCCTTGAGCTCTTTCAATGCGGAGCGGGCCGCCTCTGTCGTGGGGGCCGGGGCGTCGTCTGCATGGAGGCTCTTTAAGGCGGGGCAGGCTTCGGCCTGCACTTCCACCACCACCGGGCAGGTTCCGGTGCGCCAGTTCCTGATTATAGACGTGATGATGGCTACCCCCAGGATCAGGAGGATGACGACCAGCGAAATCTCCACCGGGACGTGGTAGATGTCGGCAGCCAGCATCTTGACACCGATAAAACTGAGAATGCCGGCCAGACCGTATTTCAGGTAGCAGAAAGCGGCCATGATGTGCGCCAGCGCGAAGTACATCGACCTCAGGCCGAGGATGGCGAAGGCG
>DAOSER010000025.1:0-18137 GCA_035363235.1 Methanoculleus sp. | reverse complement strand
ACTGGGACTTCGGCGACGGCACGACCTCTACGGAGCAGAACCCGGCACACACCTACTCGTCGGCCGGCACCTACACGGTCAACCTGACCGTCACGCACGCCGACGGCGCGAACTATCTCCGCCAGACGGAGTACATCAAGGCGTATGCACCCCCGACCGCCGGGTTTACGGCAAGCGTCACTTCAGGACTCTTCCCGCTTGCGGTCAGTTTCACAGATCAGTCGACCGGCTCCCCGACCTCCTGGGCCTGGGACTTCGAGAACGACGGGATCGTTGATTCCACCGAGCAGAACCCCGAACACACCTACACCGCGGCCGGCACCTACACGGTCAACCTGACGGCAACGAACGCCGCCGGCAGCGATGCGGAAGTGAAGACCGACTACATTACGGTCTCCGCCCCGGCGATTCCCCGGGTATCGTTCACGGCTTCCCACCGGGTCGGAATTGCACCCCTGACCATCCGGTTCGCCGACACTTCGTCGTCAGATCCGACTTCGTGGCTCTGGGACTTCGGCGACGGCAACACCTCGACCGAGCAGAACCCGGCGCATACCTACACCGCGACCGGCAAGTATAACGTCAGCCTGACCGCCACGAACGCCTACGGCAGCAATGCCACCACACAGGCCGACTACATCGTTATGACAGGCACGGAAGTCGCCCCGCTCCCGGCCGGCCAGAGTCTCAATCTCTACGTCGCAAACGACGAAGGCGTCAAGTACAACGTCGAGAACGGTGTAACCAACACAGCCAGGTACACTCCGTACGTCTTCATCGACAACACCTATCACTTCCTCTATGATGGGCAGGGCGGCGGGACCAACGCCCTGCACGTCTCGAACGCTCCCTCCGATACAACCGGGCAGGTGACGACGACAACGAACCAGTCCGGAGAGTTCTGGTTCACGTTCACGGGTGGCCAGCCCAACCTGCACGATGCGGTGCTGCTGCTTGCCGTCAACGGGACCATCCCCGACGACTTCTCCGTCCGGATCCGGTCGAGCGGCTACGACTTCGAGCCCCCGATCCCGAGCGTCGGCAACAACAACACGATCAGCGACCCCGTCTACGTGGACGGAGCGATCAACCAGACCTTTACGAAAGAAGACTTCATCTATGGTCCGCAGATCTGGCGGCCCCACCGCGTCAGCGATTACCCGGTCTTTGTCGGCCAGGACATGAGCGATACGGGGAACACGTTCGAACTGATGTTCATCGACCTCCGGCTCGGCTGTACCCAGACAAAATCGGACGGCGTTGTCAGGGTCGAGTACGAGTTCAACAACCTGACCTCCTTCGCCGTATTCAACGGATACGGCTGGTACAGTGCTTCGAACCACGGCACCGGCATCATCATGACGACGTCCGGCAGCGAGTATCAGGTCGTCGGGGAGAGCGGCTCGGGCGGCGATGCGCCGGTCGCGAACTTCACCGCAAATGTGACGAGTGGCGACGCTCCGCTTGCGGTGCAGTTTACCGACGCCTCGACCGGCTCTCCGACCTCCTGGGCCTGGGACTTCGAGAACGACGGCGTCGTCGACTCCACTGAACAGAGCCTGGTCCACACCTACACCGCAGCCGGCACCTACACGGTCAACCTCACGGTTGCCAATGCCGGCGGCAGCAACTCTGCGGTCAAGACCGACTGCATCACCGTGACCGAACCGACGGGACCGTCCGTTCTGCCCGGGTACAACAACATCTTCGTGAAGGTCGCAAACGATCTCGGCGCGAAGTACAATTCATTCGACAACAACACCTACAACATCAGGTTCGAGGGCATCGGTCGCGGCCTCAACGCCCTCCACATCTCCACCGACCCGGCGGTTAACTTTGGCCAGGCGACGGTGACTGAGAACCAGAGCGGCACCTTCTATGCCACCGACTCCGGCGGGAAGGGGTACGAGGACGAGATCATCCTGATGGTCGCCGTCAACGGAACGATCCCCGACGACTTCAGGCTCCGCATCACGGCGGACGGGTATACCTGGACGCCGAACCCGGCAAGCAACCAGGCACCCTCCCTCGACAACGTGACCTACCAGGCCGGTTCTCTCGACGAGGTCTTCACGAAGGAGGACTTCATCTACGGCCCCCAGATCTGGAAGCCGACCGGCAACGAGGCCGACTACCCCATCTACGCGGGCCAGAACATGACCGACACGGAGAACACCTTCCAGATCATGTTCATCGACCTCAATGCCGGCGTCCTCCGGCCGAACGAAGCCCTTGAAAACCGGGGTGCGGTCAGGATCAACTACGCCTTCGAGAACCTGGAGTCGTTTGCCGCCTTCAGCGTCTACGGCTACTGTAAGATCTCGAACAACGGCGACGACATGGTCGCCTGGACGAACGCCCTCACCTCCGACAAGGCGATGAGCGGATACTCCGTGGCCGGAGTGCCGTATACCCCGCCCTCCGCACCTGTTGCAGATTTCACGGCAACGCCTCTCTCCGGTGACGCTCCCCTCGCGGTCGCGTTCACCGACGCCTCGACCGGAACTCCCACCTCCTGGGCCTGGGACTTTGAGAACGACGGCACAATCGACAGCACCGAGCAGAACCCAAGCCACACCTACACCGCGGCAGGGAACTACACCGTCAACCTCACGGTGACAAACGCTGCCGGGAGCAACAGCACGATCAAGGCGGACTACATCACCGTCACCGCCCCGGCAACCTTCCCCGACCTGACGGTCAGCACCCTCGCCCCGAACTGCGGTGAGGTCTTCTCCGCGTCCGAAAACACCTACACCGCGAAGATCACCAACATCGGTACCGCCGACGCCGGCGCCTTCGCCGTCGGGTTCAACGTCAGCGGGGTCGCCGGCACGGTCGCCGTCCCCAACGGCCTCGCCGCGGGCGCGAACGCCACCGTCACCTGGACCGACGAGACCGTGCGGACCGCTGGTGAGAACGTGACGGTCACGGCGACCGCCGACGCAGACGGGGCGATCGCCGAATCGAACGAAGAGAACAACGCCAGGACCATCGAGAAGACCGTCGTCGCCAACGGCTACCGCGGCAAGCGCTGGACCGGTGGGGACGACCTGAACACCGTGAAGACCTACGACGTCCGCGGCGACCTCCTCTGGTCGGCGGGCGACAGCGCCTACCTCTCCGCCGCCACCAACTGGATCGACTACACCGTGAACTGGACAGCCGGCGACCTCGCGGTCCCTGAGAACGCCACCATCGCCGCCGCCCGGCTCTACGTCCCCTACACCGAGGACAAAGGCCCGGTCTTCCCGGCAAACGTCGCCCTGACCTTTAACGACGTTGCCGTCGAGCAGGCCGCCGCCTACGAAGACGAGAAGATGTGGGGCTCGACCTACCCCTACGGCATGACCGTCTACGATGTCGCCGGTCAGTTCAGCAAGGATGGCAACGCCGCCGTCCTCGCGAACGCCTACCCCGGCGGCGGCAACGTCTCGGTCCGCGGGATGCTGCTCGCGGTCGTCTACGACGACGGCACCGCCGCCCCGCACACCGTCCTCATCAACGAGGGCTTCGACCTCCTCTACGGCGGCGCAAGCCAGGGCAGCACCCCCGAACAGGCGACCGCCTACGCGCCCTTCGCCGCCGTCGAGAGCGGCGCCACAGGTGCCCGGCTCATCACCGTCGCCCCCGGCGCCGGACCGAGCGAAGGAGACCTCCTCTTCAACGGTGAAACCTGGACGAACGTCTGGAACTACGCCGGCACCAGCCAGATCGGCGTCGACGAGCGGAACGTAACCTCGTTCCTCGCCGGCGAGAACCTGGCCGGGTTCCGGAGCGACGCCGACTACATGGAGGCCGCCGCGGTCTTCCTGGTCGTCGAATACCCCCTCCCGACCGGCAGCATCGCGGTCACCTCGACGCCCACCGGCGCCGCGGTCTTCCTCGACGGCACCGAGACCGGCCTCGCCACCCCCATCACGCTTGAGAACGTCCCGGCCGGCGACCATGTCGTCACCCTGAAGCTCGACGGTTACGCCGACGCCTCCGTGCCGCTCACCGTTATCAGCGACGAGACGGCAACCGTCGACCTCACCCTGACCACCCTGACCGGCAGCCTCGCCGTCACCTCGACGCCTGAGGGCGCCCGGATCCTCATCGACGGCGCCGAGACCGGCAACGTCACCAACGCAACTCTCGACGGGATCGCGGTCGGCACCCACACCGTCACCGTGACGAAGGAGGGCTACCGCGACGCGTCCGCTGAGGTCACCATCGCGTATAACGAGACCGCACCCCTCCACCTCGACCTCGCCCGCGCCGCAGGCAGCATCGCCGTCGCCTCGACGCCCGACGGCGCCCGGATCTACCTCAACGGCACGGACACCGGCAGGACGACGAACGCCACCCTGGAGAACGTCCCGGTCGGCGACCATGTCGTCACCGTGAAGAAGGCCGGGTATGCGGATGCCACGGCGACCGTGACGGTTGCCGACAACGAGACCGCCGCGGTCTCGTTCGCCCTGACCGCACCGGCCGGGAGCATCCTGATCGCCTCCTCGCCCGACGGCGCGGCGATCTTCCTCGACGGCGTCGACACCGGTGAGGTCACCAACGCCACCCTGACGAACGTCCCGGTCGGCACCCACACCGTCCGGGTGGAACTGGAAGGCTACCAGGCGGCCGAAGAGACCGTGACGGTCAAGGTCGATGAGGTCGCGGAGGCCGCCTTCACCCTCGATACCTCGGCGATCACCCTCCGGCCCGGCTGGAACTTCATCTCGACCCCGAAGCGGCTCGCCGACGGCCAGGACACCGTCGCGATCTTCGATGAGGTCGACACTGCCGGCCACTCGGTGCTGCTCTACGACGGGCAGGACTACAAGTGGAGGGCACTGAGTTCGACGGCAGCCTTCCAGCCGCTCGACGGGATCTGGATCTACGCGAACACGTCGTATACGATCCCGCTGACCTTCGCCGCAGGCGAGCCCGAACTCCCGCCCACAAAGGATCTCGGCGCAGGCTGGAACGCGATCGGGTTCACTGACACGGTGCCCGAATCCGCGGCCACCACCCTGATCTCGGTGAGCGATGCGTGGACCACGCTCTTCGGCTTCGACGCAGAGATGCAGGAGTATGATGTCTCGATCATCCGCGGCGCCGCCGGCCGCCACGGCGACGAGCGCACGATGCAGCCCATGCAGGGCTACTGGATCTACATGACCACGGCAGACACCCTTGCTGCAATCTGAGGGTGGGATCGTGAAGACACACTATGGTCTTGCACTGGTCCTCCTCCTCGCCCTCGCCGCCGCACCGGCGGCGGCAGAGGGGGGCGTCCCCTCTCTCCCCCACGAGTTCTACGGGACCGTGACGATCGGGGGCTCGCCCGCACCGGCCGGGACCGTCATCGTCGCCGTCATCGGTGAGACAGAGTTCGATTCGATCGAGACGACGGTGGCCGGAGAATACGGCAGTTCCAGCCGGTACGAGGGGACCCGCCTGCTGGTCGATGCGACCGGCGATCAGGCCGGAGAGACGATCGCCTTCCGGGTTAACGGACAGGCGGCGCAGGAGACGGCACCCTTCACCCCGGGCACTACGACCCGCCTGGACCTCTCCGTCGCCGGGGGGAGCACGCCCACGCCCACAGCCACGTCCGGTAGCAGCAGCGGCGGCAGCGGAGGGGCGCAGGGGTCGACACCGACCGCCGCCTCGACCTCGCCCGCACCGGTGACGTCCGTCGGGAAGGCGACGCTCCCCGTATCGGCGACCGGCGAGACCACCCAATCGGTGACGGTCAGGACCGCCGACGGTGCCGGCTCCCTGACCGTCGGCGAGGGGACGCTTGCCTGCGACGAAAACGGCGACCCGCTCGGCGAAGTGACCGTTGCGAGCGTCGACGCGACCGGCATCCCGCAGGCTCCGCCGGGAACGACGATCGGTCTCGCCCTCGACTGCGGACCGGCCGGCGCCACCTTCGACCCGCCGGTCACCCTCACCTATACCCTCTCTGCGGAGGAATGGGCGAAGATCGGCGATACGGCAACCCTGCAGGTGATGTGGTACAACCCCGGAACCGGGGAGTGGCACGAGGTCGCCGCGACCGTCAACGCGGCAACCCGGACCGTGACCGCGCAGGTCTCGCACTTCAGCATCTATGCCCTGACCTGGGCCGCAGCATCACCGGCGGCGGAAGTGACCGCCGCAGCTCCGGTCGGTGAAGAAACCCCGGCAGGACCCGGTTCGCAGCAGCCTACGGGGGGCGAAGCCCCATGGGCGCTCATTGCGGCCGGAGCCCTGGTGGTCGCCGGGGCCCTGGCGGCAGGATGGTACTTCGGGAAGAAAGAGTGAGTTCTCTCCTGCGTGCGAAGCGAGAACGCGTTCCCCGACAATGCGGACATTTCGGTTGAACCCCCGAGCACCCACGGATAAAACCCCGCACCGCCTGGTGCGGGGTCACCCGTTCTCCATTGGGGGAATACGGTTATCAGCCGAAGCGGCCGCTCGTAAACGATCGTTCGCCGCGATCGAGGGGAACCTTACGCAGATTCTGCTTTTTTCGGTTAATTTACCGCATTCCCGAAGAAACGCCGGTACATCAAGGGTTGCAAGCGCCGATCCGGCGACCGCCGTGAGAGTCACCCCCTTACCCGGCGGAGGTATGATCGCATCTGTCGCAGTTGCACTGCTGAATAGATGGTTGCGATAACGTGATGGGGCAGCAGGCCTCAACTTAAACTGGAGGAAGGAATTTGAAAAACATCTCTTTTCGTGATGAAGATTGCGCGGAAGGAAACCCCGGGACCCCGGTCGCGCCTGAAGACACCAATCTGGAGAACGACGGTTCTCCAGAAGAATTATTCTCAAGGATTCGCGATCACTTCGAAGGGGATGTCAGTCCCTTTTACGCCCCCGACAGAGATACCGCACTCGCACTGGCTCTTGCCGCAGCAGCCGAACGAAATTCCCTCTATCTCTGCTCAAAAACCTCCTATGCGGCCGGCGGGGGATCTGCTTCAATCGCCGGGATTGCCGGCATGAAGCCTCTCGGACTACCCTCTGAATTCGGCAAAGTGCATCCGGAAGCAATTTCGGAATTCCTTGGAGCGCTTCCGGAATATCAACACGACAACTGCGGCATCGTCGTGCTGTCGCAGCCCACCGAGTACGGCCTGGTGTATACGCCCGAAGAGATCGAGGAGATCTGCCGCTGTGCGCACGAACACAACAAACTCGTCCTGCTGGACGGTTCGAGACTGTTCTTTGCCGCAGCCCGCCTTCTCCGGCCGTTCCGCGAGCAGACACTCTTTGCAGGGGTCGACGTTGCCACCTTCGGGGCGGCAAAGAACGGTGTTGTGGGAGGAGAGGCGGTCCTGGTCTCTGAAGACGGGATCGCGGAGAGGTTCCGGAAACTGCAAAAGGAGATGCGTATCGATCTCTCGGGGGCAGGTTCCTTCTCTTCCGGGTTCGACTGCCTGCTCACCTACCGCCTGTGGCGAAAGCGGGCCCTGCACGCCAACGAGATGGCCGCCGCCCTGGGCAACGAGCTGTCGGGTATTCCCGGCATCAGACTGGTCTGCAGCGTGGAGACGAATAAGGTGATTGCAGAAGTGCCTCACGAGATTCTTCAGCGGCTGAAACGGGAGTACAGCCTCAGGACGTTCCGGTGCCCCGGCGATACGGTCCGGTTTGTGACGAATTACACGACGTCCGGTGAAGATATACACCGGTTGATAGATCTTCTTCGATGAGGGTGCGCACCCCGCAACCGCCGGCAAAAGGCTGCCGGGTTGCCGGACACCCTAATCCGTGCCCTGCCCCGGCGTGGGATCTTCATCGAGGATGGCTCGTATCCGCCGGTACTGCCCGGCAAATACCTCGTTGTCCGGTTCGCTCTTCCCGTACACGGCGGCATCGCAGACGGAGAGGATATCCGCACAGGCACCGTATCCGGGGTCCTTCCCGGCCTTCAGCAGCAGCAGCGCCTGCAGGTTCGTGCTGTTCTCCCGGCCGTCGTACCGGAGCGCAATGTGCAGCCGCAACGCGCGCCCTGCCGTACTGAAGGCTTCCTTCAATTCGCCATTCATGTAATTGCCGTAACTCTCCTCGAGCAGCGCCAGGGGAGAACAGGAGCCCCTCCCGGCGTCGGTGCTCGCCCCTTCGCCCTGCCCGGTCCTGCGGCAGTACTTCAGGTAATACCTGTATAACAGGAACGCGGAGAATGCCGTCACCGCAAGGACCACTAACGGAAGGATGAAATGGAGTCCGCCGTCCGGGTCTTCCAGGACCACATCGACCGGCTCTCCGTTCCGGACGGTTATGTTCATGACCTTTGTCATGCTCGCCTTTTCGTAATCGATGGTTATCGCAGCCCCTTTTGGTGTGATGTTCATGAGGGATCGCAAGACCGCATAACCTTCGTTCCGGAGGTTTGAGTCCAGTGAGAGGTACGTCTCGTTCCTGTCGATGCCGTAGACCGGCGGGAGCCTTCCGGGCGCTTCGACGGTGATAGAGAGGACCTCATCTTCGGCAAGCTCGCCGGAGACCCGGATCTCCGTACCGCTCTCGTTGACGAAGTTCATCCCGAACTCGTCGTTGTAGACCCCCTGACCGAGCGTTACGCCGAGATCTCCCGGGGTGAACCCGGCGTTTTCAAGGAGTTCGTCGACCGATATATACAGTTCCGACTGCAGGACGCGGCCCTTCAAGCGTTCTTTCTTCTCCGAGAGCGCGAGCGTCTCCTCCTCAAGGAGGCGCGAGAGCGACTCGATGTCGTCCGGACTGCTCCTGACCTGAGGGACCCGGTCGCTGCTGCCGCCCTGCGGTGCACCGGCCTGCTCCTGGCTCGCACCCTTCGTAACCTTGATCTGGACGCTCTCAAGGGTCCCGGCGGCGTCAGACCCGCCCGGATCCTCCTCGAACCGGAGGTGTATCCCTTCGAGCGCCACGTGGTAGACCGTGTCGGGGTCATCGCCGTCGGGATAGTCGAACGTCACGTCCACCAGATAATCGTGCCCCTCACCGGGATGCACCCCGAACTCCGTATACTCCTGGTCGCTGAAGATCACGCGCCTGTCGGTGAAACTCCGCGTATCCGGGTCGTCCCGGTCGCGCACGGTCCAGGTAAACGATCCGAGAGTGTCTTCGCCGAGGGTGTTTTTCACGTCCAGCCGGATGAGGACCTCTTCGTCCTCCGGACCGTAGAGAAGAGGACTTTCGGTCGAGAAGAGGATCTCCCCCGCAAAAGCGGGCTGCACCACGGCCCAGATCACTACTGCCAGGACGATGAGCCGGGTTTCCCTCATGGGAGGAACCGCCACCTGCCGTACCGGATGAAGTACTCCGCCGTCAGAAGACCTGCCGATACCAGGAAGAAGGCCCACCCGACCGGCGTCTTCTCCGTCTCGCGAACGATCGCGTCGTCGAGTTTCGCATAGATCTCCTGAAGCGTCCCCTCGTCCACCGACCTGAAGCACGCGCCGCCGGTGTTTTGGGCAATCTCCTGCAGGACTTCCTCGTTCACGGTCGCATATTCGGGGTTGTTCGCCCGGTCGTAGCCGACGAGCACGGGCTCTTCGGAGCCCATCGCCACGGTAAATACCTGAATGCCCCGTTCTTTTGCGAGCCCGGATGCCGCGGCTAAAGAGACGTAGCCCGAGTTCGATTCGCCGTCGGAGAGGAGGATGACGACACATTTCCTGTTGGGTATGGACTGCGCCATATCGACGGCAAGGGCAAGCCCGTCCCCGATTGCGGTCGACCCGTCTTTCGCGTCGATATACTGCAGTTTCTCAATGACCCGCTGCCTGTCGGGCGTGAGATAGGCGGAGGTCGTCGCGCCGGAGTCGAAGGTGACGATGCCGACGTAGTCCTTCCGGTCGAGCTGGTGTATCAGGTTCTCCGAGGCAACCTTTGCGGCGGTGATCCTGTCGGGCCGGTAGTCCGTTGCCTTCATGCTGCCGGAGACGTCCAGTGCAAGAACGACGTTCACCCCGTCCCGCGTCTCTCCGAGGGGTATCTGGGGGTCGGCAAGGCCCGCAACGATCAGGGCGATCGCAAGAAGCCCCATCCAGAATGCGGTACGATGAACTCTCCCGTGTTTTGTCCTCGCCGCGGCGGCTTTCGCGGTCGATAGTTTTGAGAACTCAAGGGCCTGCAGGTACTTCCTCTTTGAATAATGGCGGTTGTAGAGGATGAGCGCCGGGATGACGCAGAGGCCTGCCAGCCATGCGGGGTTCTCAAACGAGAGAATCATCATTCCGCCATCCTCCCGCCGAGTTTGAAGTAGGTCTTCAGCGACGCCGCGTAGTTCCCGTCCGTGAAGACCTCAAGGGGCCGTATTCCCGCGCCGGCAAACATCCCGGCCACCGCCGCTTCCTGTGCGGCGGATACCTCCTCAAAGTTACTCCGAAATTCCGGGTCCGAGGTATCGACGACGAGCTCCTCTCCGGTCTCCGGGTCGCGGACGAGGAGGTATCCCGCATCGGGGATCTCGTACTCGGACCGGTCTTTCACCCGTATCGCCCGCACCTCGTGCCTGCGGCTCAGGAGCAGCATATCGTCTCCGAAATCCCCGGAATCGAAGTCCGATAAGAGTACGACCAGGGCTCTTTTCGGGATCCTGGCAAGTAGCCGGGAGATTGTCTTCCCGACATCGGTTTTGTGGGATCTCGGCCTGTACGTCATCAGCGCGTTCAGCAGGAGGGCGGTATGCCTTCTCCCCTTCCCCGGCGGAATAACCAGTTCGATATCGTCCGTAAACAGGCAGATCCCCGCGGAGTCCCCCCACCTCTCTGCCGAGAAGACCAGGGAGACCGCAATCTCAAAGATCACTTCGTCTTTGGACCTCTCGCTTCCGAACGTCCCGGATGCGGACCGGTCGACGACGAGGTAGAGCGCGGTATCGTGCTCCTCGGTAAAGACCCGGAGGTACGGCTCGCAGAACCGTGCAGTACAGTTCCAGTCGATCGCCCTGACGTCGTCCCCGAAACGATACTCCCGTATCTCCTGGAACTCAGTCCCCGTTCCTGAAAAAAAGGACCGGTGACGGCCGGTTCCGATCTCTTCGGAGAGTCTTCGCACCAGCATCTCGATCTCCGTGACCCTCTGCAGGGCCTCGCGCATGGTAAGCGGGCATATCGCAGACGGGGCGGAAGCGTCGGCCTCGAAGGTCATGGGACTTCTACCGCGTCGATAAGCCGCGATACCAGTTCGTCCGGCGTGACGCCGGCGGCCTCCGCCTGATACGATAGGAGAATCCTGTGCCGGAGCACCGGCAGCGCGACCGACCTGACGTCGTCGGGGGTTATGTGTTCTCTCGAATCGATGAGGGCTGCTGCTTTTGCGCAGAGGATCAGCGCCAGCGATGCCCGCGGCGACGCCCCCCCGCGAACGTAGCCGGCGATATCGGGCACGTAATCGCCCGGATTCCGCGTGGAGTCGGTGATTCCCGCTACGTACTCCATCACCGTCTCGTCCGCGTAGACGTGGTGCAGGCCCGCATGGAGGTCGCCGATCTTCTCCCGGGTAATGATCTTTGACGCCTCGGGCGGTTTCTCCGCGGTGAACCTCGCCATGATCTCCAGTTCATCGCTCTTTGAGGGGTAATCCATCAGGATCTTCTGCATGAACCGGTCGGTCTGGGCGTTCGGCAGCGGATACGTGCCCTCCGACTCGATCGGGTTCTGCGTTGCAAGGACAAAGAACGGCCGGCCGATCGGCCAGGTCTCACCGTGAATCGTCACCTGGTACTCCTGCATCGCCTCCAGAAGCGCCGACTGCACCCGGGGAGGGGCACGGTTTATCTCGTCCGCAAGAACGATGTTATGGAAGATCGGGCCCTTCAGGGTCTCAAACGAGCCTTTCTGCATGTTGTAGATCCTGGTCCCGGTGATATCCGCAGGGAGAAGGTCGGGGGTAAACTGTATTCTCGCAAACGAGCAGTCCGTGCACCGGGCAACCGTGGTGACCAGGAGCGTTTTGGCAATTCCCGGCACTCCTTCCAGGAGAGCGTGTCCGCCGGCTATCAGGGTTATCAGTATCGAGTCTATCGCTGCTTCCTGCCCGACAATGCACTTCGCGATCTCGGTTCGAATCTCCGAAACCGTCCCTGCATAATCACGTATGATCTCGGCACGATTCGCATTCACGTAAGGAGCCCACCCGTCATGTAAACTGAATCTCAATCGCATAAGTCTCTATCTCATCTGCAATAAATGAATTTCTTTATAATCTGTGTCAATGCTTTTATTTTAATAAAATAAAAAGAAGAAGACATTTATTGTGAAAAGCAGAAGGGATGTACCGGCTCTGCTCAAAGCATTTGTTAACTTATTTATGTTAACAAATCTTCCCGGCCCGGTCAGAGGGTGATGAGAATTACCATATATATCGGCATAGACGACACCGACGTTCCCGGCTCCCGTGGGACCGGGAAGCTTGCTCACGATATAGCAAAGGCAATCGATACCTGCCATGCGTATGCGATCACGAGGCACCAGCTCTTTGTCCACCCCTCGATCCCGTACACTTCGCACAACAGCAATGCCGTGATTCATGTGGACGCCTCAGGGGTTGAGGCGTGCAGGGAGATCTTTAGCATTGCAAAAGAGGTCATGCAGGAACAGTTCCTCGAAGGCAGCGATCCGGGTCTCGCCGTTGCGGACGCGAGGCAGATCCTCCCCCCGCTCATCGTCATGGGCCAGGATGCCAAGATCAAACTGCTGGAACAGGATCCTGTCCGCACACTTGCAAAGAATCTCGGAATACTCCTGGAGGGGCTCGGCGGCACGGAAGAGGGTATTATCGGGGCAATGGCAGGTCTCGGGCTTGCCGCCACGAACGACGACGGGCGGTATCTCCTCAGGGGTAACCTCCGCACCATCAGGGACGAGACGGATGTCGGGACACTCCTCGCGAACGGCGTGGACGCGGTATACCTCCCCGACGGGAGAGAGGTCACGTCGGGCCGGATCAAGATCCGGGAGAACCAGTACCCCAAACCCAGTGCGGTTGCGGGCCGTGCGGTCTTATTCGTCAAGGAGAGAGGGCCGGGAGAGTACCTCGCATACATGAGACGGTAAGATGGACCTCTCAAGACGGGCTGCTGCAGGATTCGCACTGGTTGTTCTCATCGTGGGAGGTCTCTTTGCCGTTCAGATCACAGCGGAAGAATGGCTGACGCTGAACCCCCCCGATCGCATGACGCCCGTTTTTGACAGTGGAGAGACCGTGCATTTCGGGAAGAACGATTTTAATTATGTGTCGTGGAAGTATCGCCCGTACAAGGAACCCCTCCTGATCGCAACGGGTGACGACCGGGATTCCCTCTGGTACCTGATGTTCGTGCATGCCAACGTCACCCCACCCTACGGCGGCAACCCGAAGCTCGGACGGACCGGCTACGTGCAGGTCGACTACGATCTCCATGACCTTGCCGGAACGGCGGCGTTCCACACCCTCGCCCTGACGGGGAGTTCCTGGAGGACAAACCGGATCGAGGGGTTCGGGTCCTCCGGGCTCTTCGTGCGCGGAGATGCGGAACCGGGGACCTCGATGGGACCGACGACGGAGATGACCGATTACAACAACATCCCGGTCCTGCCGGCAGGCGCCCGGGAGATTCTGGAAGATACTGCACCGTACTCGTACTACATCCATTTCGATCCGGCGAGCGGCGGGCTCAATTCGCTCCATGTAACCCGGGACCTGTCCAGAGTGAAAGGAGAGATCATCGATACCACCGATCGGTCCGGTTCGTTCTACCTGACCTGTTCGGGAGGGCCTGCTATCGATGCGCTCCTGCTGCTGGTTGCGGTCGATGAGATGCAGCCCGACACCTTCTCGCTCTCCCTTAGTATGCAATTTATCAGGAGCGATGGGTGATCGCAATGCCCTCTGCAGAGAAATACTTCACCTTAAACGAGATCGCCTTGATGTCCCTCATGGGGGGGCTGGTCTTCGTGATGAAGACGGCACTCAGGATGCCCCTCGGTATCCCGGGCCATACGGGAATTTTTTTGGTGATCCCGGTGATCATCGGTGTTGCCATAATCCGAAAGCCGGGCAGCGGGACCTACATCGGGCTTGTATCGGGAGTCCTGCTCTCGTTCTTCGGGCTTTCCGGGATGCATGTATTCGATGTGTTCCAGTTCACGGCGCTCGGTGCCTCGGTTGATGCCGTCGGATACGTCTTCCGCTACCGGATGGAGAGTGTCCCGTTCGGTGTCCTTGCAGGAGTTGCCGGGAACCTTGCAAAGATGGTGGTAAACTTTGCGGTCAATCTGGCAATCGGGGTTCCTTTCGTCGTGGTTGCGGTAGGTGCGGGGATCTCCTCGATAAGCCACGTCCTCTTCGGCGCTCTGGGAGGGCTCATATCTGCATACCTTGTGGCAAGGCTGATCAAAACGGGAGTGATTTCGAGGGATGCAACCGGATCCGATTGTAACGATACGTGATCTGACCTACACTCATCCCGGGTACAATACGGCCCCGGTAACTGCCCTTCGCGCTGTCGATCTCGATATCGAACGCGGCGAGAAGGTCGTACTCACCGGGCCCTCGGGTTCGGGAAAGACGACCCTCCTGCGGTGCATAAACGGACTTATTCCCCACTCCGACCGGAGAGGCGGAGCGTTCTTTGGGGAGGTGACGGTTGCCGGGATGAATACCGCGATGCATTCCGTAGCAGAGTTATCCTGGGTGGTCGGGACCGTGTTCCAGAACCCCGACCAGCAGATCGTCACAAACTGCGTCGACTCCGAGATCGCCTTTGGTCTTGAGAACAGAGGCGTTCCGCCGGACGAGATCGAGGTAAGAATCAGTGAGGCTGCAGAACTTCTCGGCATCGGGCACCTTCTCTCGAGGGAGACTTCCGACCTCTCGTGGGGAGAGAAGCAGAAGGTTGCGATAGCGTCGGTCCTCGTCGTGCAGCCGGAGGTCGTCGTGATGGACGAACCGTTCTCCGGCCTCGATCCGCAGGCGTCTTCGAATCTTGTGAGCGTTCTGGACGAACTGAATCGAACGCTCATTATAGCCGAACACCGGGTCGGACACCTTACGGACCTGATGGACAGGATTGTTGTCCTGAAAGGAGGGCAGATACTGTATGACGGTCCTCCGGGCGACGGCCTGCCCGCCGCCATGAAATCCCGCGGCGTTGTCCTTCCGGAGTCCGGGTGCAGAGTGCCGGACGATACGTCGGTTTTCGGCAATCTGCCGGGGAAGGGTCTCGACCACCGAATCCCGGTAATCGAGCTCATCGACGTCGATTTTACGTATCCCTGCTCGCCGTCTCCGGCACTGGACGGTATCTCGTTGAGGATCTATCCCTCGCAGATTACCGCGGTCCTCGGGTCGAACGGTTCGGGGAAGAGTACGCTTGCCCGGCACCTGAACGGGACCTTAAAACCGGACTCCGGGAAGATCCTCCTGTTCGGTGAGGGCTCCTCCGGAAGGCAGGTGAAACAGATGGCGCATCTCGTGGGTCTGGTGTCCCAGCACGCAGACTACCAGTTGTTCGAGGAGAACATCATCAAAGAGTTCTCCTTCGGGCCCGAGAATATGGGCATGCCCGATAAGGATATCAAAAACTGCATACCGGGAATGATAGCCTCGCTCGACCTCGGCCACATCGATCCGAAGACTCCCCCGCTCAGGCTTTCGGCAGGTGAGAGACAGAGGGTCGCCGTCGGCAGCGTCCTGATGATGAAGACGCCGGTCGTCGTCCTCGACGAGCCCACCCTCGGCCTGGATGAGGGGTTGAAACGGAACCTTGCGGATACACTGAAGAAACTCTGCCGGGAACGGCACAGCGTCGTCGTTATGACGCACGATCTCGAATTTGCATCGTCCTGCGCCGACAGGATCGTGGTGATGGAGAGCGGTAAGATCGGGTACGACTCCCTGATATGACGACACATACAAAGAAGAAGCGGGGGATCGTCTACATCCCGAAGGATTCCATCGTTCACGGGCTCGATCCGCGAACGAAACTCTTTGCCCTGGTAGCCGTAAGTGTCGGCTCGCTGGTAGCAAGCGATCTCTCCGCCATCGGGATCATGGTCGCTCTCGTTCTCGGATCCGTTGCAACGGCCGGGGTACTGCGGGAGTGGATGCGTGCCATGCGGATCCTGGTTCCGATACTCCTGATCACCATCGTGGTGGACGTCTTCTTTACCGCCGGAAGGTATCCCTCCGGCGGGACTCTGTACTCGGGAGACCTCTGGTTCCTGCATATCGAGGCCACGTGGGGGACCGTTCTTTTTGCCGCATCCATGGCCCTCCGGATAATCGCCATAGGGGGAGGCTCCTTCCTCTTCGTGATGACCACCCCGTACGACTCGTTCGTGAAGAGTGCCGCGCTTCTCGGCATTCCACGGACGTTCACGTTTTCCCTGGGATATGCACTGAGATCCGTCACTTCCCTCTCGCAGGATGCAGCAAATATCGTCGATGCGCAGCGGTCACGGGGGCTTGCCTTCGACAGGGACCTCGTCCTGAAACGTCCGTTGAAACTCCTGGCGGTCTTTGTGCCGATGGTCGTCTCGGTTATGAACAGGGCGGACCAGGTCTCCGATGCGATGCAGTGCCGGGGCTACGGCCTTTCCCGGAGTCCGACGATGTACAGGGCTCCGGAGATGGCACGGCGGGATTACGTGGCGCTATCGATCATCGTCGCCGTCGTGGCTGCCGGCCTTCTGTATGCGTATTGCTCTGCCGGCCCGGGTTTTTGAGGGGGAGGTCTCTCCCGCGTGACGGCCGGTCGCGCCGGGAGATCTGCATGCAGGTGGAACAGGTTTCTCATCGGCTGAGCCTGTAGCCGGCCGGGCTTCATGGCCGGTTCGGCACGATCATGATCTATCCTTTCGGGCGTGATCGCCGTACAGGGGTTTAACAAAACCAAACAGTTTATTATATGGAGTGAGAATCAGTAACTGTACTTTACAATTCCATATGGTTAAAATTTATCTGTTAACTACCTGTAAATTCATGAGCGTGGTGAGAAACATGGGGAGAGAGTTATCCGGTGTTCTATCATCCTTAACGCCGGTAAAATCGATTAATTTTGCATTCCGGGTCATGGACCGCCGTTGTTGTGCATTCGGCACACGTGAACGTATCCTGCCCGAATGCCGGTGCCGGCGGATGAAACCGGGTGCGACTCCGGCGTATGAGATAATGGGGATCTGATCTATGAAGGGAAACCAGAAGAATCCGAATTTCATCCGTTTTTGTATCGTACTCGCGGCTGCAGTGCTGTGCATGTCCTGTCCGGTCTCTGCATGGGATTTCAACGTCAATCCCATCAGCACCAACAATTACATGGACATCTCCACTTCGAACGGCGGAGGATACTATGTGGGGTTCAGGAACGCGGGGGGCGGGCTCAACGCGCTGCACATCACGACGAGCACCTCCGATCCCTACGGGCAGGTGACGTCCGTCTCAAGCGACTCCGGGACATTCTATCTCGCCGACACCGGCGGGAGAGGATATTTCGACCGTGCAGTTCTCATGGTGGCTATCAAGGTCCCCGACGGGGGAGAGGAGATCAGTGAGAATCTAACGGTGCATCTCCGGGCAAGCGGCTACCAGTGGGTCTCCGAAGGGATAAAAGACAAGCCCCCGAACGAGGAAAACATCACCTACGTTGCCGACTCGATAAACGGTAAATACGGGCTTTCTTCCGTGAAGTACGGCCCCCAGAGCTGGAAGCCGGCCGGTGAGGAGGGGCATTCCATTATGAGCGGGCAGAGCGCCTCGGATGAGTTCTACATCTTCTTCGTCGATACGGGGGTCGGGATTTTAGGCAAGAACAGCGGGATCACCGGCCTTACCGACAACGGCATGGCGAGAATCGACTATACGATCGAGGATTACAACGGCGAGACCGTGGTCTTCAACGTGTACGGGTATGCTCTCTGGGCGGACGCCGTGAAGGACGGCATCGCATGGACGAACAAGATCGACGGGACCGTGACGGATAAGAATGCACGGACCGGTGCGAGCGGCTACTCGGTGCTGCTCGGTTCTTCCGGCGGCAGCGGGGAATTCGGGGGATCGACCGCCATCGATTACGGTGACAGCGGGGCCGCTGCAGGCCCCAACACGTGGGCGCCGGCGGTCGGCAACCTGAATATTACGAGCAGCCCTGCCGGCGCAAGGGTCTACCTGGACAGCGTCGATACCGGCAG
>DAOSER010000024.1:6870-18255 GCA_035363235.1 Methanoculleus sp. | reverse complement strand
CGCGGCCCCATGCTGATGCAGGACGTCTGGTACCAGGAGAAACTCGCCCACTTCGACCGGGAGGTGATCCCGGAGCGGCGTATGCACGCCAAGGGCTCCGGCGCTTTCGGCAAGTTCACTGTCACCCACGACATCACCGGGTTTACCAGAGCCAGCATCTTCTCCGGGGTGGGCAAGGAGACCGAGGTCTTCGTGCGCTTCTCGACCGTCGCCGGTGAACGCGGTGCGGCCGACGCGGAGCGCGACATCCGCGGCTTTGCAATAAAGTTCTATACCGAAGAGGGGAACTGGGACCTGGTCGGCAACAACACGCCCGTCTTCTTCCTGCGCGACCCCCATAAGTTCCCGGACCTCAACCGTGCCGTCAAGCGCGATCCGAGGACAAACATGCGTTCCGCCACCAACAACTGGGATTTCTGGACGTCGCTTCCCGAGGCGCTCCATCAGGTGACCATCACGATGAGCGACCGCGGGATCCCCTTATCCTACCGCCACATGCACGGCTTCGGCAGCCACACGTTCAGCATGATCAATGCACAGAACGAGCGTGTCTGGGTCAAATTCCACCTGCACACTCAGCAGGGCATCAAGAACCTGACCGACCAGGAGGCCGAGGCGATCATCGCTAAAGACCGTGAGAGTCACCAGCGCGACCTCCTCGAGAGCATCGAGCGGGGTGACTTCCCCCGCTGGACGATGTATATCCAGGTGATGACCGAAGAGCAGGCAATGAATATGCCCTACAACCCCTTCGATCTCACCAAAGTCTGGTACAAGAAGGATTTCCCCCTGATCGAGGTGGGCGTGCTCGAGCTGAACAGAAATCCCGACAACTACTTCCAGGACGTGGAGCAGGCGGCGTTCAATCCCGCCGCCGTGGTGCCGGGCATCGGGTTCTCGCCGGATAAGATGCTGCAGGGGCGCCTCTTTGCCTACGGGGACGCGCAGCGATACCGCCTGGGCGTCAACCACCATCAGATCCCGGTCAACCGTGCGAGGTGTGCAGCAAACCCGTCGCACCGCGACGGCCAGATGCGGGTGGACGGCAACGCCGGCGCGACCATCGGCTACGAGCCGAACAGCTTCGGCGAGTGGCAGGAACAGCCTGAATACCGGGAGCCTCTCCTCTCACTCTCTGGTGCGGCGGGATGCTGGAACTTCCGCGAGGACGACTCTGACTACTACACCCAGCCCGGCAAACTCTTCCGCCTGATGAACCCAACGCAGCAACAGGTCCTCTTCGAGAATACCGCGCGTGCCATGGGAGATGCACCCGATTTCGTCAAGGTCCGGCACATCGAGAACTGCCTGAAGGCTGACCCGGCCTACGGGAAGGGTGTGGCAGACGCGCTCGGCATTTCGCTTGCCAGCGTGCAGTAACCCGGGCCATGCCCAAGACGAGGATACTCGCGTTCAGCGATCTCGCGTGGGGGACGCGGGAGAAGGGTTCGCCCGGCGGCAGGGTCGATACCGGCTCGTTCCTCCGCCTCGTCGATGAGACCGACCCGGAGATCGTCGTCTTCGCCGGGGATGCCGCTTATGACCGGTGCTCGCGCTCAAGGCTCGACGAGACGGATCTCTTCCTCGGCCTTCTTTCCGAGATTGCAACGACGGGGAGAGATTCGATCGTCGTCGAGGGGAACAACGACGACACGATGGGCACCTACGGCCGCGTCCGGGAAGCGACGGAGGAGAGTTCCTTCATCCACGAGATATCAGGGAAGGCGGAGACCGTTCAGGGCATACGCTTCCTCGGCGTCCCCACCGGGAGGGAGAGGCGGATGGCCCGCTCGGCCGACAGGCCGGTCGATATCGTCGTCGCCCACGCGCCCCTCGCCGACCGGATCTGGCTCTTCGATTTCCCGGCGGCGTGCATCGTCACCGGCCACTATGGCATGACGGCCGCTGAGATTGCCGGGAAGGCATATGTCGCCCTCGACTGCTCCCCGGCCTCCTACGCCGTGATCGACTGGGAGGGGGGATGGCGGCGGATCGAGTACGTCGCCGGGTCGTGCCGGCTCGATCTGCGTCCGGGGGAGAAGGCCGCCGCGACCGGCTGCAGCGCAGCGGAACTCCGGCGGCTGACGGGGGGACAGGGGACGCTCCCGTATCCCGACGAAGTCGAGGCGCTGCGGCGGGCGAAGCGGGAGATCGCGACCCTCGGCCGTGAGATGGTCTTCCGGCGCCTGCTCGGGATGGGGGTCAAGAAGACGCACATCGAGCGGTATCTCGGTGGGCGGGGAAAGAGGGGCCGCCCTGCACGGTAGTGCCATGCCCGACCGTATTATCGCCCCGGTCTACCAATCAGTATGGTCTCCTCCGTATCTCCCGCTCAGGCCCCCGGAGCCTGCCGTATCAGGCTTTTGCCGGCGTTCCAGGCGTCGCCGGCGTGCTCCCCGAGCCTCCAGTAGTGGTTGTCGGGCATGGTCAGGAGGAGCGGGTCGATCGCCGCATAGTCCGGCTTCCCGTCCCGGATCGCCGACCCGTCCGCATACGCACCGACGATCTCGCCGATGAAGACCGTGTTGGTCGGGAGGGCTACAGTCTCGACGAGCCGGCACTCGAGGTTGACCGGGCACTCCCGGATCATCGGTGCGGTCGCAAGCGTCCCGTAGAAGACGTCGAAGACTCCCGACTTGTCGACCGTATCCCCGGAGACGAGTCCGCAATAGTCGGTCTTCTCCAGCAGGGCCGACGACGGGAGATTCACCGAGAAGGTCTTCGTCTCCGCGATCCCTCTCGGCGTGTGGTGTGAGTTCCCGATCCCGCAGAGGATCATCGGCGGGTTGGCGTTCGCGCGCGAGCACCAGCCCACGGTCATGAAGTTCGTCTTCCCGTTCACCTGCGTCCCGACGAGCACGACCGGCATCGGGATGAAGAAGTTCCTTCCAATCTCGTTCTTTACCATGGTTGCACCTCACTCCCGGCAGGGTGCCGGGCGTGTCAGCACGGATAGTCCTTTCGCCCCCGGCGTTCCGGACCACCAGGATAAAATATTCCATAAGAGGAGATATAGGGAATACAGGCATTCCGGTAACTTGCTTTCATTGGTGTAACCATGACATACACGAAGAATGGCAGGACCTTCCACTGCCCGGTCGAAGCGGCCCTCGACGTCATCGGCGGCAAATGGAAGCCGCTCATCCTCTGGCATCTCTGCGACGGGGTCAAACGCTTCTCCGAGCTGCAGAGGGAACTCCCCGGCGTCAACGCGAAGATGCTCACCCGGCAGCTCCGGGAACTGGAGGGGGACGGGGTCGTGCAGCGGACGGTCTACCCCGAGGTGCCGCCCCGGGTAGAGTACGCCGTCACCGGGTTCGGCAGAACCCTGCTCCCGATCCTGGAGGCGCTCTGCGCCTGGGGGACACAGTACCTCGAGATCGACGAAGCGGCCGCACCGGGATGCCCGGTGAGGGCAGGGAGAGAAGAGGCATGACCGCACCGGTGCCTCCCGTCGAGTACCGCACCACGGACATAACCGGGATCGAGGTCATCCGCCCGCTCTGGGCCGGACTGAACGCCCACCACCGTGCCCATGCCCGGGCGTTCAAGGACCTCTACGCGCGGATGACGTTCGACGACCGGAAGGCGTACTTTGCCGGACTTGCAGAGGCCGGGGCCCTCCGGATCGACCTCGCCTTCGACCCGGCGGCGGTAAGCTGCGTGGGCTACTGCGTAAGTTCGCTCTCGCCGGAATCGGCGGGCGAGATCGAGTCCGTCTACGTCGACGAAGCCTACCGCTCGCAGGGCGTCGGCACGGCCCTCGTCCACCGGGCTCTCGCGTGGCTCGACGGGAACGGCTCGGCCGTGAACCGGGTCTCGGTCACCGACGGAAATGAGGAGGCCTTCTCGTTCTACCGGCGGTTCGGATTCCACCCCCGGAGAACCGTGCTCGAGCAGAGGAGGGAGTAGCGTGGGGTTTGCCGTACGAGAGATGACCGCCGCCGACCGGGAAGAGGTCCGCCGGATCTACCTCGAGGGGATCGCCACCGGCAACGCGACGTTCGAAGCGGAGGAGCAGGAAGGCAGGCCTCTGAACCGCGCCGGGACGTCCCCGATCCACCCGGAGCGTTTATCCGTCGCCCCTTCGTAAATCTCCACATGGACACGGTCGTCGAAGCGATACGGCAGGAGTTTACGGCGCAGGCTGACCCCGAACTCCGGGAGAGAGGTCAGCGGTTCTTCAAGGAGGAGGTCCGGTGCTACGGGATGAAGACGGCAACCGCAGTTGCAATCGCGAAAAAATACTGGAAGGAGGTCAAAACCCGCGACAAACAGGAGATCTTCGGCCTCTGCGAGGAACTCTATAGATCGGGGATGATGGAGGAGGCGTTCGTCGTCTCCGAATGGGCGCCGCGGCTCGCCGACCGCTACGAGCCCGGTGATATCGCTGTCTTCCGGCACTGGATTGAGAACTACATCACCAACTGGGCCACCTGCGACGGCCTCTGCAACCACGCCGTCGGGGATTTCATCGTCCGCTACCCCGAACATATCGAGGAACTGAAACGCTGGACGCAGTCGGAGAACCGCTGGATGCGACGGGCGGCGGCGGTCTCGCTGGTCGTGCCGGCAAGACGCGGGATGTTCCTCGCCGAAGCCATCGAGATTGCGGATCTTCTCCTGACCGACACAGACGACCTGGTACGGAAGGGCTACGGGTGGCTCCTCAAGGAGGCGAGCAGAAAGCACACGGACGAGGTCTTCTCCTACGTCATGGCAAACAAGAGGGAGATGCCCCGGACGGCGCTCCGCTACGCCATCGAGCTGATGCCGAAGGACCTGAAGGCCGAAGCGATGAAGAAGGACTGGTAGATCGTCCGGGGTAGCATGGCGCGAACACTCTATCCGGATACTGTCGGGATGTGCGGCGTGAACTGCGCTCTCGCCTCTTGCTTTCTCTCCGGGAGGTGCCGTGGCTGCCGTTCCGAAGACCCTCGCCAGAAGCGCACCTCAAAGTGGAAGTGCCGGATCCGGAGATGCGTCCTGGAGCGGCAACTCAACCACTGCGGCGAATGCCCGGTGTTCCCCTGCCCGACACGGAAGTCTCTCGATAAACTCTATCGTGGCCGATACCGGATCGACCTTGCGGAGAATATCAGGAGACTCACCGCCCTCGGGCCCGAAGAGTGGGGACGGCAGGTGCAGGCCGATTACACGTGCCCGTCGTGCGGAGGGTGCATCGACCCCTACCGACGGGCGTGTTCCGCCTGCGGGAGGTCGATGGACTGATCTTCGCGCTCCCGGTAGCCGTAAAGAATATTCCTCCCGCTCCAGGGCGCCTAGAACCTGACCCGGGGCGCCTCGGCTTCCCGCATGTTCTGTTCCAGGGTCCAGAAGTACGCCTCGCCGTGGGCCACGCGGAATACGGCGAGTTTCGGGTCGTCCGCACCCGAGACCCCGATCTGGAGGAGCCACGGCCGCTCTTTGACGAGCCGCTCTTTCAAGGCCGCGTCATCGAGGAACTCGACCGCCCCCGCGACCCGCATCATGGTTCCAGTACCCTCGGGGTTGTAAAAGCAGAGTTCGACCTTCGGGTTCTTTACAAGCTGCTGCCAAACGCTCTTCGGGGTCCCGGTGTGGTAGTAGAACCCGGTCGAATCGGCAAACCACATGGCAAACGCCCGGACCCGGGGCTGATCGCCGTCCGTTGTCGCGATGTAGGTCACCGGGTTTTCGTTTGCGAATTTCACGCAGTCGGAAAAGTCCATTCTCCTTCCTCAAGCATTAATATATAGAGAAAGTAAAAAACGTTTCCAGGATTGTCCAGCAAGCGGTATCACAATCCCGTTGCCCCCGGCAGCTGTTGCACGGTGTTGGAAAAACCAAAAATGTGCTTTTTCCAATAATCTAACGATAAAGCGGCAAAATTCCGGAACGGGCGCGTATAGCCAATAGATATTTAGAAACGTTTTAATGGGCACCGTACCCAGTCAGAATTGGAGTTGTTTGTTTTGACGCAGCAACGCATTCCGATCAAGGTAGTGGTCGGTGTCATTGCCCTGATCATCGTAATAGCAGGGCTTGTGGTCGTATTTTCGCAAGGGGGAGAGAACCCCGTCCCGGAAAGGACCACACAGGAAGAACTGAAGGCCCTCGCAGCGGAGATTGCGGGCAAGATCGACGGTGACGCTCTCGGCGCGCTCAAGCCGGGTGACGAGGCCACCCCGGAGTTCATCGCCATCCACGACCAGCTCACCGCCTTCCGGGACGAGAACCCCGGAGTCCTCTACGTCTACACGATGCGCCAGGTCGGGAACGCCACCGAGTACGTCGTGGACGCGGACTATGGGACCGGTGACGGAGTCGCGATAGGTTACACCTACCAGCCTACGGAAGACGACACCGACTTCCTCGCCGGGTTCGAGGCCCCCTCAGCAGAGCCCTATTACATCGATGAGTGGGGCGAGACCATCTACATCGCCACCTCCGGGTATGCTCCGGTCAGGGACTCCAGTGGGGCCGTCGTCGGAATGGTATGTGTCGACATCGGCAGCGTGATCACCGGGGATATGCTGAAGGCCCTTGCAACGGACGCCGCGGAGAAGATCGACGGTGACGTCCTCGCCGCGCTCAAGCCGGGCGATGAGACCACGCCGGAGTTCATCGCCATCCGCGACCGGCTCGCAGCCTTCCGGGACGCAAACCCCTGGGTCCTCTACGTTTACACGATGCGCAAGGTCGGTGATACCGTCGAGTACGTCGTTGATGCAGACTACAGGCCCGGCGATGAACCCGCGATAGGCAGCATCTACCAGTCTACGGAAGATGACTCCAAACTGCTAGCCGGGTTTGCCGGACCCTCCGCTGAGAGCGAACTTTCCACCGAGGAGTGGGACAACGAGACCGCCACCATCATATCCGGGTATGCTCCCGTGAAGGACTCGGCCGGCGCTATTGTCGGGATAGTGGGCGTTGATATGGGGAGTTCGGTCGCCCACTAAGCATCGGACCAGCATACGATCAACTGTGTATGAGGATGACGGGCGCCGGCATCCCGGTGCCACCGTTCCCATCGTGGCGAGATGACGTCGTCCGATCATCGGTGAAGCACGCGAACAAACTCGCAGCGGGGATCTCCCGATCCCCTCTCACGCGATTTTCCCCCCGGCCAAGAGCGCGATCGATTCTGTTTGTGATGAATCGTGCAGCCCGGGCTGCACTCATTCGCTGTAGTTCCCAAAGGTATCTATCCGGATGAGCACGGTGCGAAAGGATTCGTCATACCAAAGACGCCTGCCGCGGCTGCAGGTTTCAGCACCCATATGAATAGGTTTTAACATCTTTGAGGAGAATCTCGGTACAATGAAGAGCCCTTTTCACGTCATGATCATCCCCACGCTCGGTTGCCCGTCCAAATGCCACTACTGCTGGAGTTCTGATGAAGGGTCTCCGAAGATGAGTACCGAAACGGTCCGGGAGATAGCCGAATGGCTCAAGGACTACCAGTCCAACCAGGTCACCATCACCTTCCACGGGGGAGAGCCCCTCCTTGCAGGCGCGGACTTTTACCGCCAGGCACTCCCCATCCTCTCCGAAGGCCTCGCCCATCTCGAACCGACGTTCGCCCTGCAGAGCAACCTCTGGCTGCTCACCCCGGAGATGGCGAAGATCTTTGCAAAATACAATATTCCCATCGGCTCCAGCATCGACGGCCCCGAAGAGATCAATGACCTGCAGAGGGGGAAGGGCTACTATAAAAAGACCATGCGGGGCTACGAGATCGCAAAGGCGAACGGGCTTGAGGTTCGGTTCATCTGCACGTTCACCTGCAAGTCGGTCGAGCACAGGGAAGAGATCTTCAACTTCTTCCTGGAAAGAGGGTTCCCGCTCAAACTCCACCCGGCGCTGCCGTCGCTTAGGAGCGATGACCCGAAAGAGTGGGCGCTCGAGCCTCCGGTCTACGGGGAACTGCTGGTGTATCTCCTCGATAAGTACCTGGAGAACCTGGGCAAAATCGAGGTCATGAACATCAACGATCTCTGCAGGGGCATCTTCACCCGGCACGGCACCGTCTGCACGTTCGTGGACTGCATGGGAAGCACCCTTGCCTTCGGGCCGGACGGGAGCATCTACCCGTGCTACCGCTTCGTCGGGATGCCGGAGTACGTGATGGGCAACGTCTACGACCGCCCCACAGCCGAAGACCTCGCCCAATCGGACGCCTGGAAACTCATGCACGCGTTCAAAGAGTACGTTGACCGCGAATGCGCGGGGTGTTCCCACATCAGGTACTGCCGGGGCGGGTGCCCCTACAACGCGATAGCGCCCACGGACGGTGAGATACGGGGCGTCGATCCCCACTGCATCGCATATAAGCGGATATTCGACGAGATCACCGGCCGCCTGAACGAGGAGATGTTCGGCTCCACGGACATGGAGATGGACGGTTTCGGTTCGCCGTTCGGGAGAAAGAAGAAACCGGGGATCATGTCGATTCTGCAGACGATGGCGACAAAGTAGGTGCCCGGTGCCGCTCCCGGCCCCTGTCGACGATCATCCGGGCACGCTCCAATGCCCGGTACAGGAGATATGAAGGAGGAGACTCTATCTATCGGGCATGCGTACATCGGCCGACAACCTGACAATTGCAGGGGTGCTACTCTTCCTGCTCCCGGTCCAGTTCCTGATCGCCCTCATGGCCGGCGCGGCAATAGCGCCCGGGTACAGCATTAATCTGAATGCGATCAGCGATCTCGGCGTGATCGGCGCGACGGCGTGGCTTTTCAACTCCTCCCTCTTCGCGGCAGGCCTCCTGAACATTGCCGGCGGCTACTTCCTCTACCGGGCCTGCGGTAAAGGCTGGATTTTTCCCGTCTTCGTCCTCGCGGGCATCGGTGCGATCGGCGCCGCAATCTTTACGCTGGACGTCCCCGGCATCCACGGGCTCTTTGCGCTCCTGGCTTTCGTGTTCTTCAACAT
This sequence comes from Methanoculleus sp., assembly GCA_035363235.1. GTDB lineage: Archaea > Halobacteriota > Methanomicrobia > Methanomicrobiales > Methanoculleaceae > Methanoculleus. The sequence continues at coordinate 9,333 of DAOSER010000024.1, read as the reverse complement.
CCAGGCCATCTCAAGCGCCTCCCTGGTCCGGGGGCCCCTGAGAATGATCTCCGTTATCGCCGGCGCTATCGGCTTCGTCTTCCTCGTGATACATGCCGCGAGCGACTTCGGCATCATGGACCTTTACGGCCCTATCGGCCACGGCGGGTCGGAGAGGATGATCGTCTACCCCGCGCTCCTCTGGCTCGCAGCATTCGGGGGATACCTCATGGCGCCGTTCAGTGAGAAGCGGTAAGTATCCCGGCTACTTTCTCCCTGTCGCCTTGAAGAACGTATAACAAAAGACGCCGTCGGGTCCAGAGGTGCGGTAGAGGTCGCGTATCCCCCGCTCCCAGTCCTGGCGGCTCATCATGCCCCTGCCCACCGCGTCGTCCCCGACCCCTTCGACCATGGCGGTGAAGGTCAGCCTTGTGAACCCCCTGACCAGGTCCGGCCGGGACGCATCCACGTAGACCATCCGCGGGGAGACGCGGACGTCGCGGTATCCGGCACCGGTGACGAGGGGGTAGAGTTCCCTCCCGATAAGGGCGTTGCCGCCCATCTCCCGCTGGAGGTCGACGAGGCACCTGATGGCCCGGTGGGCATAGGGGCTGTCCGGGTGGAAGTATGCCGAGCCGTGGTCCCCCTCGATCACGGTGATCGTGCCGCCTTCCCGGAGCAGCGGGCGGAGGCACTCGAGCGCCCGACGGGGCTCCGCCAGGTGCTCGAGGACGAAACAGAGGAAGATGTGGTCGAAGCTCCCCGGCTGGTAACGGAGGTCGAAGATATTGCCGGCCTCGAACGTGACGTTCGTGATGCCTTCGGCCTGTACGCGCTTCCTTGCCTCGCCAAGCGACGCCTCGGAGATATCGACCGACGTGATTCGGGCCCCGGGGCTGTTCCTCGCCAGGATCACCGTCTGGGCGCCGGTGCCGCACCCGGCCTCAAGCACCCTTGAGCCTGCCGGGTACCGGGTGTCGTCGTGGAGGAGCCCGGTCAGGGTCTCTGCCTGGTCACGCAATCGCTCCGCTTCCCGCTCCGTATACCCGTGGACATACTTTCTGTCGCTCATTCCTGCTTGTGTATGGTATGCTGTCTGTATTAAGAGCAACTGTGGTCGCCGGGGGCCTCCGGACCCCCGTCCGGCAATGCATGCCTGAGAGCTTCCTGCTGGTTCTCTAGAACGTTTACGATCCTTCATTTTCAAATAAAGAGCATTTTATGTAGCAACAGAAAAGCAAAGCATTATTTATTGAAGGGAGTAACAACTACCAAAATGGTCCTGCAATGAGTTCTCACGACTACCGGGAACACGACGGGACGGCCCGGGTAAGACCGGACGATGCGAGGATGTGAGCCCTCGTGTCCGATATCTTCACAGTCCTCTTTCCGATCCTGATCGGGTTCTGCGCTATCTCGGCATTCATCACCTACGGTCTTGGAGCGTATGTCTTTGCGCGGAACCCCTTATCGACCGTCAACCGCCTCTTCCTCGCAGTAACGTTCCTGGCCACCTACTGGGCCACCGGAGAGTTCCTCTTCTGGCATTCGGCCGGTTACGAAGGCAGCCTCTTTTGGCTGAGAGCCAGTTCGTTATGGATCTTTGTCGTCGTGGTCGCCGTCCACTTTACACTCGCCTTCACCGGCCATCCCCTCGTGCAGGAGAAGAAGCACGGAGTGCTCCTCGCTGCCCTGTACCTGCCTGCCCTGCTCTTTGCCCTGCTCGGGCTCTACACCGATCAGATCTATACAGTGGCGTTTCAGCCGGAAACAGGGTATGTCTACCTGCCCTCCGCAGGTCCTATCTCCCTGGCCGCAAAGGCCTACGTCTCACTGGTGATGATCTGGGCGGTATACGCCGGTATCTCGTCCTGGTGGAGAGCGCCTCCGGGGAGGGGGCGGCGCCAGAACCTGCTCGTCAGTATCGGCATCGCAACCGTCGTCGTTTTCGGCTCTCTCTCCGGGCTTGTTCTCCCGGCCTTCGGAATCTACACCGTCAATCTCGTCTTCATCGGGATCGTGGTCTTCTCCCTGCTCATCGCCTACGCCGTCCACAGGTACGGGCTGTTTACGCTGAGTCCCCAGACAGCGGTCCCGGAGATCCTCAGGACGATGCCCGACGGCCTCGTTCTTACCGATATGGACGGCAGGATCATCGCGGCGAACGCGGCTGCCGTGGAGGTCTTCGGCGTGGCCGAGGGGGACCTTTCCGGACAGCCGGTCGGGCGGTTCATCCCCGATACGGCGTACGCCTCGATCAGGACCGCCGTCACGGGGCAGGGAAGGTTTTCGGATCTGGAAGCGGTGCCCGACGGCAAGAAGGACCGCGTTCTCAGTATCGCCGGGGCACCTGTCAGCGACCCGGATGGAGAGCCTGCCGGCATCGTCCTGATAATCAGGGATATCACCAACCGGAAAGCAGCCGAAACAGCCCTCCGGACTGCCAACCAGAAACTGTCACTCTTATCCCAGCTGACCTGCCAC
>DAOSER010000024.1:0-6780 GCA_035363235.1 Methanoculleus sp. | reverse complement strand
GGTCTGGCAGCCGCTTGAGACGATGATCGAGCATGCCGTCAGCGCCATTCACCAGCCCGGGATTGAGATCTCCGCCCGGGCCGCCCCGGTGGAGGTTTATGCCGACCCGCTCTCGCCCAAAGTCATGTACAACCTGCTCGAGAACGCGCTCCGGCACGGAGGAGGCGTCACCCGGATCCGTATCACCACCGACGAGCAGACCGACGGAACGCTCGTCGTGGTATTCGAGGACAACGGCATGGGTGTCAGGGATGGTGAGAAGGAGAAGATCTTCGACTACGGTTACGGGAAGAACACCGGTTTCGGGCTGGCTTTTTCCCGGGACGTCCTTTCCGTAACCGAGATCGTGATACGGGAGGCGGGGGCGGCGGGCCAGGGGGCCCGGTTCGAGCTCCTTGTCCCTCCCCGGGCATGGAGGGCGGTTGCATGGGGAGAGGGCGTTCTGGACCCGGAGGATAGCCGGGGGCAGGGGAGCGTCGAGGAAGACTGAACGCAGGCATGTGGGGGACTGTTCCTACCATCCTCAAGAGCGAATCCTCGGAAGCGGCATCCATCTTTTGCACTCTGCCGGATCCCGGCTCCTACGGCCGGATGACATACTCTTCGATGAGCCTCCAGGACCCGTCGTCCGATAAGATCTCGTTCCTCCAGGCGATTCCATCCGGATCGGCCGCATCCCAGATGAAACGCAAGGGTACCGCCGGATCCATAGACTCCATGATGAGCCGGTCACGCTCCACCCTCCCCCTGAACATCATGGCAATCCCATTGCTGTCGACGGCCATGCCCCGGTACTCCTCTGCCCGTGCATCCCAACCTGCAATCCAGTGGGCCTTCCAGGTGACCACCTTCTCCCCTGCGACAAACTGGTCCTGCTCGAACCTGCAGGAGCGCCAGAGGCCGTTAATTATCCACTCACAGTCCGCCCTGCCTCTGGCCTCCATCTCGGGCGACCCCGGACCCATGCCGCCCGCTTTCACCCTGCCCGTCCAGGTTCCGTTTGGGTGGAACCGGGCAAGCGCCTCGGTTTCGGGTCCGGGTTTGCGCACTGTGGGCTCCCACCGGGTAGCCGCTTCTGCCGGTGCTTCTCTTTCGGTCATCCGTATCACCGCCCGGGGACGGGCACGCCTACCCATATAAAGATCTGCCCGGACCCATGCTGCCGGTTACTCTCTTCCTGCTGAAGGGGGCTTGGGCATGCTACCGCCACAAAGAAGAGACTGCGGCCGATAACCGCGACCACAAAGCACTTGGCACCTTAAATGCCACACATTTTAGAGAGGAAAGGTTGTTTCAATGAACCAGTCCACTTCCCGGTGCGGACAGCAGCATCCCTGCACACTCAACGATCTCGGATGGACGGAAGAGCACGATGCGGCATTTTCGAAATATATCGGTTCGTATCTCCCTGGCCGCGTGGCCTGCCGGCAGAAGACGGTGTGGGATGTGCTCGTCGACGGCGGCTCGGTCACGGCCGGAGTCTCAGGAGCCCTGCGAAAACTCGGCCGCTTTCCTGCCGTGGGAGACTTCGTCGTATTACTCCATCAACCGGAGGCTGGAACCTCGACAATCGTCGACATCCTCCCGCAGAAGACCCGGTTTGCCCGAAAATCACCGGGGCGCGAAGGCGCCGACCAGGTCATCGCGGCGAATATCGACACAGTCTTCATCGTCACGGCCGCTGGCCACGACCTCAACGCCCGCCGGATAGAACGCTTTCTCGCGATCGCCCATGCATCCGGCGCCCGGCCGGTCATCGTCATCAACAAGTCCGACCTGGCAGACGACCCCGCGACGCTCGCCAACGAACTTGTCGCCGTTTCTTCCGGCATACCAGTCATTCCCATCAGTGCTGTGAGCGGGGAGGGCGTCGACCGGCTCGACCCGTACCTCCCGCCGCGGACGACGGTCGCCCTCATTGGCTCGTCGGGCGTCGGCAAGTCCACCCTGATCAACCGGCTCATGGGCAGTCCGGTTCAGGAGACCTCGCATACCCGGGACTATGACGATAAAGGGCGGCACACCACGACCGTCCGCCAGCTCTTCGTCCTCGACGGCGGGGCACTCATGATCGACAACCCCGGGCTGCGGGAGGTCGGCATCGGTGCGGCATCCGGCGGTATCGCCGAAACGTTTCCCGATATTCTCGAACTCGCGGAAGGCTGCAGGTTCTCGGACTGCCGGCACGAACAGGAGCCGGGCTGTGCGGTCCAGGCGGCCGTCGCAGCCGGAACCCTCTCTGCAGCACGGCTGGAGAGTTTTCAGAGGCTCATGCGGGAACTCGAATTTGAACGGGAGAAAGCGGAGATCGGGCTTGTCCGGCTTGAGAAGAAGCGCTGGAGAGGGATTGGAAAAATCGCACGGGATATCGGGAAGACAAAGGGGAGGTGAAAACAGCCATCCCGGGGAGGCGGGGTGGCTCATCCCTTCTTCCGTAGAATAAAGAACTCGTAGCCGTACTCGCCGCCGTGCTCCCGGTAGACGGCGATCTCCCGCTCGGTGAACTCAATCTGTGCCTCCGCCTCGGGATTGCCGGCGACTTTCGGCCGCAGGTCTTCTATCCGCTTGAGGACCGGCACATAGTAATTCTCCCACCACGCGGACTTCGGGAGCGGAAAGGCCGCGACGACCTCGTAGCCGGCATCTTCGGCGATCGTACGGTTTGCCGCGACTGTCGTTATCGCCGGGTAGCACTCGTTCCAGAACGCCGCCGCCTCCGACGAGGGCTGATCAGTAAACCAGGCGGCTTCGGTGAGGCAGAGGTAGCCCCCGGGCCGGAGAAGCCTCTTCCACGAGGTAAGCCCCTCCCGGAACCCTATGATAAAGATCGAGCCTTCCGCCCAGAGGACGTCGAACGATGCGTCGGAGAACGGTAGATCGTCCATCGAAGCCCTGATGGCGGTTATCCGGTCCCCAACCCCCGCCGATGCCGCACTCCGGGCGAGGTCGTCGAGATACGGCTGATGGACGTCGGTGGCGGTGATGCGGCAGCCGGGGCAGATCCGGGCGAGTTCGACGGTCTGCATCCCGGCTCCGCACCCGATATCCAGGATCTCCGGCCGGGCGGGAAGGCCGGCAAGCATCGAGAAGGCTTTTCTCGTGCAGGCGTTGCTCCCCGGCCCCTGGCGGGGCAGGTTCTCGTGCAGGGTAAAAACGAAAGGGGTGTCCATGAGAGTAGTGCGCCATGCGGCTCTATAACCCATGCGGTCGGCATTGTCTCCTGCCGACGCGAGGATGCGCCTGTGCCGGACCCGGGGGTCGGCGGGAGAGGAACGGGACGGCCCCGACTGCCGACACCCGCATCCCGCCAGAGCTAAATACCACCGCCGCACAATGATCCGTATGGAGCAGAAGACCCCCGCCTCAGAACTCCGGGACCGCATGGAGCGGTTCCGGCTCCGTATGGACGCGGAGAACCCGTCGTGGGAGCTTGCCGCGATCTTTGGAAGGACAAACCAGTTTTACTTTACCGGGACGATGCAGGACGGGGTCCTCCTGATCCCCCGCAACGATGAGGGCGTGCTCTGGGTGCGCCGGAGCCTCGAACGAGCAGAAGACGAGTCGCACTTCGCCGACATCCGGCCGATGAGGAGCTTCCGTGATGCAGCCGCCGGGATGGGCGCATGCCCGGAGACGGTTCACGTGGAAGCAGAGACGGTGCCCCTCGCGCTGCTTGAGAGGTTCCGGAAGTACTTCCCCTTCACGGCGACGGCGTCGCTCGACGCACAGGCCGCGAAAGCCAGGTCGGTCAAAAGCGCTTACGAACTCGCGATCCTGGAGAGAGCCGGGAGGATTCACCGCCACGTGCTCGAAGACTGCGTTCCCGGGATGCTCACCGAAGGGATGAGCGAGGCGGAACTCGGGGGCGAGGTCTTCTCACGCCTGGTCAGGGAAGGACATCATGGGATTGCCCGGTTCGGGATGTTCGGGACGGAGATGATCCTCGGGCAGCTCGGGTTCGGGGAGAGTTCCATCTACCCGACCGGCTTCGACGGGCCGGGCGGGTGCCTCGGAGCGGCTCCCGGCGCCCCGGTGCTCGGCAGCCATGACCGGAAGCTCGGAATCGGAGATTTAGTCTTCGTCGACTGCGCCTGCGGGGTGCAGGGCTACCACACCGACAAGACGGTGACGTATATGTTCGGGCGACCGCTCCCTGAAGAAGCGATCGAGGCGCATCACCGGTGCGTGGAGGTCCAGGACGAGACGGCCTCGATGCTGCGGCCGGGGATTCGACCTTCGGAGGTCTACGCGACGATATTCGATGGCCTAAAACCCGCATTCCTCGAAAACTTCATGGGATTCGGGAAGCGGCGGGTGCAATTCCTGGGCCACGGCGTCGGCCTCGCCGTGGACGAAATGCCGGTGATCGCCCGCGGTTTCGATGAGCCGCTCGAAGAGGGGATGGTGATCGCGCTCGAGCCCAAGAAGGGGATTGCAGGCGTCGGGATGGTCGGGATCGAGAACACCTTCGTGGTCGACCGCGGGGGCGGCCGGTGCATCACCGGGACGAATCCCGGCCTCGTCCCGGTGTATTGAAGGGCAGAGCAGACCCTTCCGCGGGCCGCGCTCCCCTGCCCCGATACTTCGCTAATCTTTCCACTTCGGCCAACCCCGTGCGCCGGTTCAGATATTCGATGCACCAGGGACTGAGGTTTCTTTGAGTGCCGGGTACGCCGCAGGAAAGGCAGCACCGGGAGAAACCGCCGCGTGAGCGGATGCATCAACGGGAGGAGATGGGAGGTGTTATGCGGACCGGAGAGATGTAACGCAAAGGCAAATAGTAGATGAATACCGGACGGCAGTTTTCCTATAAATTGTATCGCATCCTCTCGAAAAAAGGTATACCTCTGTTCTTATCTATACTCTCTCCAGTCCTTGCTTATCAGGTATGGTTAGTGTTGACAGTTCCTCGTCCCTCCGCCAGAAACCAGTCAGCACAACAACTATGACCGTGAACGCTATCATTACCGCCCAGTCCATGTTCTGGTTCTGTCCGGTGAAGAGGGGCACGAATAGGTTGTTGCTGGTGTGCAGCAGCAGCGCCGCCAGCAAATTTCCGTCGGATTTAATGTAAACCCAGGTGAACAGCACGCCCAATGGTACGTTCCATGCGAAGCGCAGGACTGCCGCTTCGACTCCTCCGGGGTAGTCGCCTGTGAAGTAGAGCGGAAGATGCCACGCCGTCCACAAAATGCCAATGATCAGTCCCACAACCAGCGGGTTATAATACCTCTGCATATGGGGAGTAGCGAATCCTCTCCAGCCCGGCTCCTCCCCGGAGGGACCACCGAAAATGAACATGTAAGGGAGACCTGAAGTTAAAAGCACGATGGACTGCACCGTCACATTCCCAAACAGGTTAAGCCCCATGGCATAGTTGAGTATGGCTCCGCCGATCTGAAATGCCAGTGGCAACGCAAATGCAATCAAGAGCCACACCGTGCGTTTTCCCTTCTGATTCAATCCGCTAAAAATGTCTGCTACTCCCTTAACGGGGTGGTAGTAACTGGAAAACACATACGCGTTTATTGCTGCAATCAGGATGAACCATGCGAAGAAGGTTGTGTCAAACACGGGGTTCTGAGAAGCCACCTGAAAGGTGACGGCTATGGTGATTGCGAAGACTATGATGAAGGCCGATATGCGTTTTTTTACAGAGGCATGCGACGGCCCGGGATTGACACATGCGCCCACGATTATGGCTGAAACTGCAGGTGCGAACGGTGCGGCCAGCCCGATTAAACTGCCCTTTAACGCCGTGGCGCCTATCAGCCACATTACCCACGATATGACGAAGGCTAGAGTGAAGAACCATGTTACCGGGCGCTTTTTGAACATCAGTGCAACTGTATTTTGCCCATTAACTCCGTTATAATCCGTTTTTTGAGGAAACGTTGTTTTTCCTCCCTGTTCAGGGCTGTGCTTGCTCAGATTATTAATATTGTGAAACGCTTCGGGCTGTATCTAAACGTTTTTCCAGATAATTTAGATGTGCCTAACAATAAGGGCCGCCGGATGCCGATTGAACCTCACATGCCAGACAACCGTGAGTCGGCAGGGTCAAATCCCCGTGCAGCCCGCCAAACAGTTCGATAACCTCGCACAGGATGCTCTGGAACGTCACGGGTACGGTCGGTCAGGTATTCCCGGGAGAGCATCAGGACGAACGCCGGCCTCGTCCCGGTGTATTGAAGGGCGGGGAGCAGGTCCCCGGCCGCCCGTTCCCCCCCTTACGCGGGAGCGTCATGGGCGGTTCATGAAAGTCCGACAACCGGCTCCAGGGGCTCAGCCTGCTCTTCAAGGAAGTCCAGCAGCTCCCGGTTGACTCTCCCGGCGTGGGTCCAGGTGATCCCATGCGGCCCGCCCTCGACCACCACGAGACGGCTTCCCCTGACCAGTTCGTGGGTGCGCTTCCCCGAGGCGGGGAAGGGGACGATCCGGTCGGCGTCGCCGTGGATGACGAGAACCGGGACGTCTATGCTCGCGAGATCGTCCCGGAAGTCGGTCAGCCACGCAGGGACGCAGTCGAGCGTGCCTCTCGGAGAGGCGGCGGCCGCGACGTTCCAGCTGAAGCGGACGACCTCGTCGCTGACGAGGTTGCCCCCGAGCAGATCGACGTTGTAGAAGTCCGAGAGGAAACTGGAGAGGAACGCCGGACGGTCGGCGGCGATGCTGTCCATAATCCCGTCAAAGACGCTGCCGTCCACGCCTTCGGGGTTGTCGGCGGTCTTTAAGAGGAACGGCGGGATCGCGGATATGAAGACCGCCCGCTCCACGCGA
>DAOSER010000023.1:17593-18410 GCA_035363235.1 Methanoculleus sp. | reverse complement strand
CTGTTTTAACCACCTTATAAAACACCGTGTATTTCCTCTGAATATGTAGCCGGTAGGTGTTCTCCTTCCCTTTAAGTTTTTTCTTATTGCATTGTTTGATCGAAGTGAGCAGGTGCTCACCCAAACAGAATTTTATTTTATCGATGATTTTTTTGATATAATCGTTATCTCCACGTTTGATGGCCTGAAGATGTTTCTCTGCGTTCTCTGTGACTATGATCTCGTATTTCGTCATGCGCCTCCCTCAGATCTCAGCGTCCCGTGCATGCAGCGCGGCAACCACGCCCTGCTCTGCAGCCTCTGATGTGGGGATGCTCGCTTCCTTCGCGAGGAGGTTGGCGTTCTCGCGGATATAGATGGAGGTCTGCTGAAAGGCCTTCCCCTTTGCGTTGATTCGTTTCATAGTCGATATATGGTAAGTATTGCCACTTAAAAAGCGGGTGCCTAACAAGCCGCTCCCGAACCTCCTTTTTGGATATCTCCTCTTTAAGACCTCCAATACAGAATGTTCGACATACCCTAAAGTTATGGCTATGTTTGGCCAATTATGGTCATAGGTGAAAAGAAAACGGCGAGAAGTGAAAATGGCAAAAATACCGAAATTCAAGCAAAACCGCGTTACGAGGCACATAACGCTGAGTCAGGAAGCGGATACTTTTCTGAGAAATCGGGTCACAAATGCGTCCCGATTCATAGATGAATTGATAATAGGTGCGGAAAAGGGGATTAAGCCCGCAACTGTGAACGTATCCCCAAAAATGAGTGGGCTCGTCGAGATTCGAACTCGAGACCTCCGCCGTGTGAAGGCGACGTCATA
>DAOSER010000023.1:0-17583 GCA_035363235.1 Methanoculleus sp. | reverse complement strand
AACCCGGGCTATTGGCTTGGAAGGCCAAAGTCATACCACTAGACCATCGATGCGAGTGAACGATCTGCCTACATAGATTGACCGTGCTGAATATTAAATATTGGGTGGGGAGGGGCCGGGGCGGGTTTAGTACCCGCGCCGCTGCGCTTCCAGCTCCTCGAGGGCGGCCACCCGCTTCTCCAGCGGCGGGTGCGTGGAGAAGAGCTCCATCAGGGTGTTGCCCGAGAGGGCCGGGATGATGAAGAAGGCGTTTGCCCCTTCCACTTCCTGTTTCTTCTCCGCCGGAATGTAATCCATCCGGCCGCTGATCTTCTGGAGAGCCGAGATGAGCGCCCTCGGGTTGCCGGTCAGGTAGGCGCTGCCCCGATCCGCTGCGAACTCCCGGTAGCGGGAGAGCGCCCGGATGAGGAGGGTGCTCACGACCCAGACGAGGATCGAGGCGATGAAGACCAGGATCAGCGCACCCGCGTTGCTGTCGCGGTTGCCGCCGCCGCCGCCAAAGAGGCCGATGAAGAACCAGTTCCGCATGATCAGGAACGCCAGCATCGAGATGAAGCTCGCCACGGTCAGGGTGAGCATATCCCGGTTCTTCACGTGCGAGAGCTCGTGAGCGAGAACCGCTTCGAGTTCGTCCTTGGAGAGTATCCGCATGATCGAGTCGGTGACGGCAACCACGGCGTTCTTGTGGTTCCGCCCGGTGGCAAATGCGTTGGGGACGGGTGACTGCATGATCCCGATCTTCGGCATGGGCAGATCCGCCTCGGTCGCGAGACGCTGGACTGTCCGGTGCAGCTCGGGATATTCGTCCTCCCCGACGATGCGTGTGCCGGTACTCCAGAGAACCAGTTTGTCCGAGAAGAAGTACTGGATGAATGCCATGCCGGCAGCTACGAAGAGAAGGAACCCAAAGCCGAATCCCAGGGCGGAAAGAATTCCCAGGAAGATCAGGTAGACTATGAGGAGCAGGAACGACGTCAAAAGCATCCTCATCGTGAGACCTAAGTCGCGCGTCCACTTCATGACGAATATCTATTGGACCGGATCGCTATTAAGATCTGTGCCACTCTCTCCGGTTGCTTCCGTTTGAACCGTGATCCGGTGCGTCTCCACCGTGCGCCAGTGTCCTTATGGTGCCAGGGCGATATACATTAGAACCGATGACGCTGAACGAAGTGACCATCAGCAGGGCCATTCTCGAGGAGCATCACCGGGCGCTCCTCGACCACCTCGATATGGACGCCGCCGTCATCGGCGGGGGCCCCTCGGGACTCACCTGCGCCGCGCTCCTCGGCAAGCGGGGCGTCCGCTGCGCACTCATCGAAAAGAAACTCAGCATCGGCGGCGGCATGTGGGGCGGGGGGATGATGTTTCCCCGGATCGTCGTCCAGGAAGAAGCCCGCCGGCTCCTCGACCGGTTCGATATCGCCTACAGGGAGTTCGAGGAGGGCTACTACGTCGCAAAATCGGTCGAAGCGGTCGCGAAACTCACCGCAGCAGCCTGCGACGCCGGCGTCGAGTTCTTCAACCTCACCACCGTCGAGGACGTCATGATAAGGGGCGACGGCATGATCGGCGGCCTCGTCATCAACTGGACACCGGTCGAGATGGCCGGGCTGCACGTCGACCCCCTCACCGTGGCCTGCACCTGCACCGTCGATGCGACCGGCCACGACGCCGTGATCGCCCGGATGATCGAGCGTAAGGGCGGCGGACTCAAGGTGAAGGGCGAGAGTTTCATGTGGGCCGAGCGTGCCGAGTCACAGATCCTCGCTCACACGAAAGAAGTCTTCCCCGGCCTCTTCGTTGCCGGAATGGCGGCAAACGCCGTTGCCGGGGAGTGCCGCATGGGACCGATCTTCGGGGGAATGTTTCTCTCCGGGGAGCGGGCCGCGGAACTTGTTGCAGAAAGGCTCAGCCGGTAACACTTCAAAATTCTTTTTACTCTCCCGGCAGTTACCATTACGTATGGTAGAGATCGACCCGGAATCACTGGCTGATGTCGCGTACGGGATCTTTGAGGTTTACCTCAACCGCGAACTCCGTCTCCGCGGCCCGTACCTGTTCGAACTTGTCGAGCAGGAAGCTGATTTTGAGGCGGACGTCCGCGAGATCTTCGGGAGGTTCCAGGAGGACTACCCGGAACTCGCAGAAGCCCTCCTCCACTGGTTCGGCGGGATCGATGCAATCTACGCACCCCTGAGAGAAGGCGAAGGAGTTGTTCCCTCAAAGACAACCCGGATGTACTGGATCGTCCAGGATGCCCCCGGACCCCTCGCGCGAGGCCTCGACGACGACCAGGTGGGGAAATGGCTCATCTTCGTTCCCGGGAGCGAGGTGGACGAGGCGTGGAGGAAGGTCCGGGACGAGACGGCGAAGGGAGCGCTCGGGATATCCGCGAAGGTCAGCACGGCGAAGCCGAACCCGGACTCGCGCGACGAGCGATCGGTCATCTACGTCTATACCCATGACTGGGCGGACGAGGCGGATGTGATGCGGGTCCGCGAACGGCTCCGCGAACTCGGGTTCGAGGAGCGGATCGGCTACAAACGGAACATCGAGACCTACCGGGGCGAGTACAGCGAAGAGGGCAGAAAGGTCACCTACTACAGTGCCTGAAGGGCAGGGCGCTCCCGCTCGCTCGTAAACTGCACGAAAAAGAGAGTATGCCGGGTGCCGCCTCTGCGCGCCCGGGTGCGTTATGCCTTCCGTTCCTTGGATTTCGCCCGGAGTTCGTCCGAGCCACACTTGCGGCAGCGGGTCGCGCGGATTGCGTTCCGGGCGTTGCATTTCATGCAGATCTTTACGTTGAGCAGACGTGCTTCAGCTTCGGGAAATCTTGCCATGTCGAAAACACCACTTGTCAGTTTGGTACTATTCGTGCTTGCTACTATTAACAGTTCTGCCTTCTCTGGTCTCCCCCTCGACCCAGGCGCGGAACGCCTGGAGCGCCCGCGCCCGATGAGAGATCCGGCTCTTCTCGGCTAGCGGCATCTCGGCGAGCGTCTGTCCCCCATGCTCGAATATTGGATCATAGCCGAACCCCTCCTCCCCCCGGGGGGGGACGATCGTTCCCGGGAGGATGCCCCGGAAGATCCGGATGCCGTCCTCACGGGCGAACGCGATCGCCGTCTCGAAGTGCGCGCTCCTGTCCCTGACGCTCTCCATAAGTTTCAGCACCCCGGCGTTCCCGATGGTGTCGTGGACGTAGGCGGCGTACGGCCCCGGAAACCCGCGGAGCGCGTCGATGAAAAGGCCGGTGTCATCGACGATCAGCGGGCGCGAGAGCACCCGGTAGGCAAACGCTGCCTTTTCCCGGGCGATCTCCCCGACGTCGTCGTTGCGGAACTCCGGGCATTCCAGCGGAACATGCTCAACCTCCAGCACCCCTGCAAAGTAGGCGGCCACCTCCCGCGCCTTGTTGGCGTTGCTCGTCACCACCGCAAGCCTCACAGGTAGCGCCCCCGCAGTTCCACCTCGTGCTCCCGGGCAAGGACCTCGTCCGCCCCCGGGAACATGCCCGCATATCCCTCGATGAACGCCTCTTTGAGTTCCTCAAGGTTCTCCGTGGTGCTCTCGAGCGTCTGGAAGAAGACGTGGAGGTCGACCCCGCGCCCCTCGATCTCCTGTGAGGTGGACGCAAGCCCGAAGTCGATCAGGACGCACTGGCCGTCGCGGACGATCATGTTGCTCGTCGTCAGGTCGCCGTGGACGATCCCCGCTCCGTGCAGCCGCCCGACCACCTCACCCGCGAGCCGGATCGTCTCCGGTGTGGTGACGTACTTCAGCACCTCGCCACGAACGCGCTCCATGATGATCGTATCCGCCGTGACATCCCGGATCACCGGGGTCGGGACACCCGCTCGCCGGGCCGTTGCAATCAGGCGGGCCTCTGCCCGTGTCCTCTCCGCGATCAGCCGCCGGTCAAGGGCAGGGTTGCGGTAGCGCTTGCTCGTCCGGCGCTTGACCACGTTCTCCTCCCCGATCTCCACGACCGCCTCCGCGCCCCGGGCGACGCCGCCCTCGTGCGGCCCGGCCGCGAAGACCTCGCCGGGTTCCGTCCGCCAGACAACCTCCACCTCATCCGCACGGTAGCCCGGCCGGATCTGCGACTCCTCAAGGGAGAGCGTGACCCCGTGCTCCAGCATGACCTTGCCCGTGTAGGCGATCATCGCGCCGTTGTCGCCGAGGTACGTCCGCTCCGGGACGGCGAATGCCGCCCCCCGGTCCTCGCACATCACGCGGAGCATCTCCTGCAGCCGTCCGTTCGCGCCGACCCCGCCGACCAGCAGCACCTCGTCCTTGCCGGCATGCGCGAGCGCCCGCTCCGTTACCTCGACGCACATCGCAAACGCCGTCTCCTGCAGGCCGAAACAGACGTCCTCGAGCTTCGCGCTGCTCTCCTGGGCAGCGCTGACGAGCCCCGAGAAGGCGAGGTCCATTCCTTTCACCGTGTAGGGGAGCTCGATGTACTCACCCTCGCGCGCAAGCCTCTCGATGGCCGGTCCGCCGGGGTGCGGGAGATCGTGGCTCCGGGCAAACTTATCGAGCGCGTTCCCGAGGCCAATATCCAGCGTCTCCCCGAAGATCCGGTAGCGGCCGTTTAAGTAGCCGAGCACCTGTGTGTTCGCGCCGCTCGCGTACAGGACGATCGGGTCCGAAAACCCGGTCGCCCACCTCCCGATCTCGACGTGCGCCACGCAGTGGTTCACGCCGACGAGCGGCACGCCGAGGGCGATCGCGAGGGCGCGTGCGGCGGTCGCCACCGTCCGCAGCGACGGGCCGAGCCCCGGCCCCTGGGAGAAGGCGATGGCCCGGATCCGCTCCGGCTCCGTGAGCACCCGGGAGACGACCTCCTTCATCTCCGAGGCGTGATGCTGCGCGGCCTCACGCGGGTGAATCCCGCCCTTCGGTGGGACGTAGGGCGACGAATGGAGGGCGACCAGGTCTTCTCCGAAGAGAGCGGCGCTGAGGTTCCACGCGGTCCCTTCAAGGCCCAGCACCAGCCCGTCATCGGGTGTTACATCTGGCATAAAACAGGTATCGCTCCGTTACGAGAAAAAGGCCGGCCGCGGCCGATGCCGCGTCCGTATCTTGTATCCAGGTGAGGATCTACTTCCGGAACTCGGTGTAGCCGCACTTGCCGCAGGCCACGCGGTCCTTGTGCTCAGCCATCAGGACGCCGGGGCCGCACCGGGGGCAGTGGCGCTTCTGCAGAACCGCCGCATCGCCCTTGACTTCGTAGCACTCGTGTCTCTTGCCCTTGGCCGAGACCTGCTTCTTGGCTGCCATGGTTACGCCTCGCTCTCCGCCTTCGGCTCGCCACGCTTGAGCAGGTATGCCTTCTCGGTCGAGGTCTTGGTCTCCTCGTCGTCGTAGATCCGGGCACGGCCGCAGAGTTCCATCTTCCCGAACCGGGTCCGCTCAAGGTCCAGCACGAGAAGGTTTGCATCCTTGTTCTGCAGCGCGGCAAGCTTCTCCTGAATGCTCTTCCGCGAGGGTGTCGGTCCGTCGAAGGTGAGAGTAAACTCAAGCTCTCTCCTGCTCAACACCTCGTTCCTCACATCACGGGTAATTTCGAAGTCCATCGATATCCCTAAAATATTGTTGAGAGATTTATTTATACTCTGGGATGGGGCGCGGGGACGGGCCTCTCCCCGGTGCTCCTGCTCCTGCCTTACGCCCGCTCTCGCTCGCATGTACGTGCAGTATGGGTGACGGTATAGTCCCTTTCCTCACTCGTGCACGAAAACGCTCAGCATAGATGCGGCTTCCCGCTTCGCCGCCGCATCGACGAGCCGGAGGACGACCCCCTCCTTCGGCTGGCCGTAGAGGACGGCAGCCCCATCCGGCGCGGCGAGGACGAGCGGGATGACCGCGAGATCCTCCTCGCCCTCGACGAAGATCACCATGGGCGGGTTACGGACCGCGTCGTTGATCGCATCCACGAGTTCGTCGGTGATCGTGCCGGGAGGGTTCTTCGCCGTCAGCCTCCTCGCCCGGAGCAGGGGTGAGCGGGTGCAGGGCGTGCGCATCGTGTAGCCGTCGATGACGGCGATATCCGGGACAACCCCCGCGGCGAGGAGATTGTGGGTCACCACATCGCCGACAGCGTAGATCGTCCGCCCCTCGAGCCGGGGGAGGAGTTCGCCGATACTCCCATAAAGGGTGCCGAACGGCTTCTTGAAGAGATCCCTGTGCGCTTCGGGAAGCCGGAGCATCAACGGACCTTCAGCGCGTACCGGCCGGCCATGGTGATGTTCATCTTCTTCGCGATCTCCGAGTGCTCCGGATCGATGATCACGACGTAGCCCGCCCAGTCTTCGCTCAGGTTGGCCGTGCCGCAGATCACGCAGCTCTCCCCCTCGACGACCCGGTGGCACTCGCGGCAGACCTTAAGCACTTTCTTACGCACGACCATCTCAGGCAGCCCCTTTCCTCTTCTCTTCTTCGAGCTCCTCTTCCAGCCAGGTGGTGGTCCCGAGGCCCGACTGCCGCATGGTGAGGCCGATCTTGCTTTCTCTGGGCTCACGCTCGTTCAACGAGAGTGCAACGATCCGGGCCCGGACACCGTCGCCGACGGAGATGGATCGCTTCGAGTCCTGACAGATCAGCCTGCCGTTCTTCTCGTCGTAGTTAATATATTCATCCGATATCTGGCTCACGTGGAGCATGGCGTCGATGGGCCCGAGGCTGACGAAGGCGCCGAAACTTGTCGTCTCCACCACCTCGCCCTCGATCACTTCCTGGAGCGCCAGGCGGAGCACCGCCGCCTCGAACCTGACATCGTAATAGACGGCGCCGTCACCGGGGATCAACTCCCCCTCACCGATGTTAAGGATCTTCGTAACCGCAATGAAGATGCCGATCTCCTTTGCGATGCTGCCTTCCAGCTGTTCCTGCAGTACATTGAGGATGACCGCACCAAGGTCTTCCCCGAGGCGGTGGGGCGGAACCCGCACCTTATCCTCCAGCGTCATCTTGTAATACATAGTTTATCCCCTCAACAACTCCAGCGTCTTCTGCCTTCGCATCGAGACGACGTCGACTCCCTCGCGAAGGAGAGCGTTCCGGAGTTCCCGGTCATTCGTCACTACCGTACACCCTTCCCGCCGGGCATACTCGATCACCCGGTTATCCACGCCCTCGGCGGTACTCCCGCTCGGCACGACCGTCGAACGCCGGACCAGCGCAAGGCCCACGCGGGCGGCTGCCGCATCGCGGCCCCGGCCCCGCGCAAGCCCCGAGAGCTCGCCGACCACCTCTTCGAGCGCGATCGGCTCGAAATCCCCAAAGAGGGCCAGAAGCTCGTCATACAGGTCGACCCCGAACTGGGCCGGCATCAGGAGGGCGTTCGTATCGAGGAGCACCCTCACTCGACCAGAACGCCCATGCCGATCAACCGCCATCGCCCGCCGACCTGCCTGCTGATGGCAATCCGTGCGCCGACCTCCGCACAGACCGCCCGCTTCAGCTGGACCTCCACCTGGTTCTTCTTCGTGTTCACGATCACCCCGACGGTGACCGCGGTGCCGACCGAGAGCATCAACGGTTCTTTATGCTTCAGGGGCTCGATGATCTGCTCGCTATCCGCACCGACCACCCGGTCCATGAGCGTGACATCGAACTTCAGCCGCTCCCATACCGGCGGCAGCTTCCCCACGAGCCCGGCCACCTGCCCGGCGAGGGCGTCGCTCTTCGTCAGCGCCGGATCGAGTTTCGTCGCAACGCCAAGGAGGCCCCCGGGCGCGGCCTCGGTCACCCGGGTCTTGCCGGCGTTGATGGAGGTGATCTTTGTCTCGACGGGCTCCCACTTCATCCGGTTCTCCACCTGGACCTGCCGGCCGGGCCGGATCTCGATATCGTCACCCTCGTGCAGGATGCCGCGGATGAGCGATCCCCCGATGACGCCGCCCTTCACGTCCCGCCAGCTGCAGCCCGGTTTGTTGATATCAAACGACCGTGCGATGAACAGCACCGGATCGATATCCGGGTTCCGGGCTGGTTCCGGGACGATCGAATCAAGGGTCTGGATCAGGGCGCCGATATTGACCCCTTTCTGCGCGGAGACGGGGATGATGGGCGCGCTCTCGGCGATCGTGCCTTTGATGAACCGTTTGATCTGCTTGTAGTGCTCGAGCGCCTCGGCCTGGGTGACCACATCGATCTTGTTCTGGACGATGACGATCTTTTTTATGCCGATCAGCTCGAGCGCCATCAGGTGCTCCTTGGTCTGGGGCTGCGGGCAGACCTCGTTTGCAGCGATGACGAGCATCGCGCCATCCATCAGCGCGGAACCGGAGAGCATCGTCGCCATCAGCGTCTCGTGGCCGGGAGCATCGACGAACGAGACCGTCCGGAACGGGACCGCTTTTCCCCCGCAACTCGGGCACTCGGGCCGGGAGGTGTAGGCCTCCGCCCCCTCACATCTCTCACACCGGTAAAAAGTCGTATCAGCGTAACCGAGCCGGATGGAGATGCCGCGCTTGATCTCCTCGCTGTGCCGGTCAGTCCAGGTACCGGTCAGCGCGCTGACCAGGGTGGTCTTGCCGTGATCGACATGACCCACGAGCCCAATATTGACACCGGGAATGAATGCATCTCGCAAAAGTTTTCGAACCTCCTTATCCAATATATAGTGACACTACTTATACATAATCGGTAGTGATTGTTCTGCCGTTCTCTATCGCGCTATTATACTGCACGCCGGTCGATCCCTGCATGCCACCGACCGTTCGGCATACGAAGTATGAATAATGCATTGGTTATTAGCGAATATTTATACCCCATGAAGAGATATATGGGAACTGATCGTAATATGTCAGGTGATACCGAACTTTCACGTATCGGGATCTCTCTACCCAAGAACCTTCTCGACAAATTCGATGAGATCCTGAGCCTCCGGGGATATTCCTCCCGATCCGAAGGAATACGGGATTCAATACGAAGCTACATCACTCACTACCAGTGGATCTCCGATGTAAAAGGAGAACGCCAGGGTGTCATCACCATGGTCTACGACCATGATCAGCGGGGACTGCTGCAGACGCTCACCGAGATCCAGCACCAGTACGCACAGAACATCCAGGCGTCCCTTCACTCACACGTGACTCACAACAAGTGTCTTGAAGTGATCCTGATCCGGGGGGACGGGACCGTACTGAAGGATATTACCGAGAGGCTGATGGCACAGAAAGGTGTTGAGGCGGTGAAACTCACCACCATACCGGTCGAGAGTTAACCGCCGCCCTCGCAGCTCTGGTCGATCCCTTTCTCCCATACCTCTTCGAGCTGTTTCTGGAGTTCTTTGTGCTCCTTGAGGTATTCATCGAGAGAGCGCTCTCCTCTCTTTGCGTCGCCGGTCGACTGGTCGGTGCTGATGAGTTTGTCCACCCGGTAATAGAGTCCCGTGCTGTCGAGTTCGGCGTACTTCCAGCCGTCGATCTCCTCGACCCGCACGACCTTGCCGGTCGTCCCGGTGCGGGGGTACCGGACGACTGCGCCCACTGCTACATCATCCGTGCTCATAGCATGGTAGGGTACATCTGCCATACTATTAAGGTATCACCTCCAAGGTATCTTGAATGCCAATCACGATTCACCCGGTAGAGAAGTTGTACTTTGACGGGACGCACCGCTCCCGCTCTCCCGAAGAGACACGGGCCGCTGTTGAACCGCTGATGACAGAGATCGGCGTTACCGAGATCATCGACGTCACCCCCCTGGACCGCCTCGGGATCCCGGTCTACTCGGCGGTTCGGCCGGGAGCAGCCCGGGGAGCGGTTCGCGTCCATGCGGGAAAAGGGAAAGAACCGGTCCATGCCCGGGTCTCGGCGATGATGGAGGCGCTCGAGCGTTACTGCGCTGAGTATCGGGGTGACCGGATGGAATACGCGACCTACGAGGAGATTGGTCCGGGGCGGGCAGTGCACCCCGAAGACCTCATCATCCCGCGGAAACTCGAGCAGGGGGAGAAGCTCCACTGGACACCGGTGTGGGATATCTTAAACGATGAGGAGGCCTATGTCCCGAGTAACGCCGTCTTCCATCCCTACGACTCGCTTGGCATGGCGATACCCCTCTTTCGGAGCGATTCGAACGGGCTTGCGTCGGGAAACGTCATGGAAGAGGCGATCCTGCACGCCCTCTTCGAGGTGATCGAGCGGGACGCGCTCAGCGTTGCCGAGCAGAAGCGCGACCTCGGCTGCCGCCTCACCGTCGAGAAAGAGTGCGCTGCCCGCGAAGTCCTCGACCGGTTCGAGGAGAACGGGATCGATATCCACCTCTGGCTGCTCAACGGGAAGACCGGCATCCCCACGGTCGCGGCCGCTGCGGACGACACTGTCATGAAAGACCCGGCGATGCTCGTCATCGGGTCGGGAACGCACACCTGCCCCGAGATCGCGGTGCTTCGCGCCCTGACTGAGGTCGCCCAGAGCCGGGGGAGTTATCTCCAGGGTGGCCGCAATGACCCTCAGCGCGAGATGATCCTCAGGAAGGCGGGATACGAGCGGCTGAAGCGGATCAACCGGATGTGGTTTGCCGATGCAGATGCCGTCGATGTCGCCGACGTTCCCGATGCGAGCACCACGCGGTTCGACCTCGACATCCGGCGGACGATCGAGGAGGTCGCGGTGCACACCGACCGGGTCTGTGTCTGCGACCTCTCAAGGACCCCGATACCGGTGGTGCGGGTCATCGTTCCCGGGTTTGAGGTCTCGTATATGGACCCCGACCGGAAGCGACCAGGGCAGGGCGCGAATCTCCCCGGGTTTTAGTCCCGGAGATACCTGCCCCTCACCTCCGCGGCGCGATCGAAGGGTGAACGCCGCTAGGTGCTCGTGCTCCGGCCCTTGCGGGGAAGTCGCACGTCGCACCTGACGGTGCTCGTGCTCCGGCCCTTCGGCCCGTCGCAACTCGAAAACGCTTCGCGTTTTCTCAAGCTCCGCTCCTTGCGGAGCGTCGCATTCAACAGAACCGGACCTTTTTCAGGAGATCCACGACCCTCTCCGTGCCCCGGTTCAGCGGCCTCTCGGCAGGCTCGAACCGTTTCCCCCCGATGGCCTGGAATATCGCGTGGATAGCCTTCCCGAGCGACGGACCGTAGCCTCCTTCGAGCGTCAGCGCGAGGGGGAGGTCCGTGCCGTCGATCAGCGTCCCGGCAAGCACGCCGTAGTCTTCGGGCTCGAGATCCATCCGCCCGTGCTCGTCGTCGGCAAGGGCATCCTGCCCTGCCGAGATGATCAGGACGTCGGGCCGGAACCGGACGAGCGCCGGGATGAAGACCTTCTCGAAGACATACCGGTAATCGGCGATGGAGGACCCTGCCGCAAGCGGGGCGTTGAGGGTGTAGCCCCGACCCCTGCCGGTGCCGATCTCGTCCACCCACCCGGTCTTCGGGAAACTGTTCTCTTCATGCACCGAGCAGAAGAGCACCCGGTCGCTCCCATAAAAAGCCGTCTGGGTGCCGTTGCCGTGGTGCAGGTCCCAGTCGAGGATAGCAACCCGGTCGACCGACAGGAGCGCTTTCGCCGCCGCGACGGCGGCATTGTTGAAGATGCAGAACCCCATCGCCCGGTCGGGCTCGGCATGGTGCCCCGGGGGGCGGACCAGAGCGAAGAGGTGCTCGCCGTCGAGCGCACGCTCCACCGCTGCAAAAGTCGATCCGGCGGCATACAGTGCTGCTTCGAACGAGTGGCAGGTGACGTAGGTGTTCACGTCCAGAAAACAGGTCCCCGTTGCCATCTCCCGCACCCAGCGAACGTATCGGGGATCGTGGATCCGCGCGAGATCGCTCTCGGTACTTCGCACCGGGGGGCGCCACCTTACGTTTGCCGGAACCCCGGAGAGGGCTGCCCGTAACCGGGCGCCCGACTCGGGGTGGGTCTCCATATCGTGCCGGGTAAAGATGTCACCGTAGATGACTGAAGAGCGCATCCTCGTTAGTTGATGGTGCGTCCCTGCAGGATATCCTCTTCGGTGACGTCAAACGTCTGGCCGGTGCCCGCGATCCGGTACTGCCCGGTCGCCTTCACCTCGCCCGACCATCCGGACGTCGCGTATGGAACGACGAACGTACCGTTCACGCTCTCCTGCCGGTAGGTGAACTCCCGGCCGGTGTTCGTGACGATGGGCACCTCGATGATCCCCTCGCCCTTGATCGTGGCTCCCGGGACATACTCAAATATCTTGACCGCCTTGAGGTCGGGTCCGCCTTCACCGACGTTGCCGTAGACGTTTCCGGGCGTTTCGTGGACGATCCGGTAGTGCTGGAGTGCCGGCACCCGCTCGAGCGGCTGGAGGACCGAGTCGCCCTGGTACTGGTAGTACATGTTCAGGAGCGTGGCATGGGAGCCCGCCGGCGCGTTCTTATTGTAGGTCTCCACGGCAGCCGCGCCTGCGGTTGCGTTCATCTGCTCTGTGCGTGTGATGACCGGGAGAGAGGTATTTGCCGATTCCGCGTCACGATACTCGGCATAGATCACCTGCGACGTCGGATCGGTCATGGACCCGTCGAAGTTGTGGAGCCGTGAGACCATCGTCAGGTAGTACTCCTGGGTGTTGAACGGTAGCGCCTGGTAGTTTGTCGAGCCCGCGCTCGCCGGGACGAGGAAGTAGGGCTGGAAGGGCTGTTGACCCACGTCGGGGTCGGCCCAGGTCGCCGGGGCGTGGAACTTCGAGGTATCGAGCTGGATATCGGTAACGACGTAGCGGGTGCCAATGTTGTCAAGGATCCGGTTTGCGGTCTCTTCTGAGGTCGAGACGAAGTACTGGGCCGATCCGTTCGGGCCGGCAACCCCATGCTGGAAGGGGTTGTTGTTCGGGATCCGCTTCGAGAGGAAGGTGATCCAGTGGCCGTAGTCCCACCAGGACATGACGCCGTAGGCCTCTTCGGGGTAGGTGAAGGTCTCTTTGTCGTAGATTGCGTAGTAATCGACGCCGGGATCGGGGGTGTTCTCACCCATCCACCCGAGGGCTTCCATCCACTGTGAGTCCATGCCGGAGTACTTTGCGCTGGTGGCGAGGGCTATGTTCCCCTGGAGAGACGTCCCGGCAAAGAGGAGCGTGACGGCGACGACCGCCGCGAAGGCTCCGACCTTGAGGTAGTCCGGCTGATTCTTCGAAGATGCCTTCGCTTTTTTGACCTCGGGGCCCTTGCCGCCCTTCTTGCCCTTCTTTGCCGGCGCCTCCTGCTTCTCGGCGGCCGCCGGACTGGAGGTTGCCTTGCTGCCGCTCCCTCTTCCAAGGAGACGTGCAACGTCTCTCCAGGTCGCGTCTATAACCGCGCCTGCAAAGACCGCTGAGAGCAGGGCGATGTTTGCGGCGAGGTAGTACTCATAGCGGACGTGCGCAGCCGTCGAGGCAAGGATGATCCCCGTCCAGATCAGGACAAAGACGTGGGCCGGGTTCACCTTCTCGCGGTTCTGCCAGAGGAGGGCGGCAGCCCCGCCGGCCGCGAGGACGAGGCCCCAGTGGAACGTCATCCAGGCTGCGTCGAATGACCAGGCCCGTGCCTCCTGGACGGTCGTGGTGACCGCAACCTCCCCAAAGAAGGAGATAAGGCTCGATATGAGGAGGTTGTAGATCTCCGGCAGGGCGATGTAGAGCACCGCGACGGCGAGTGCCGCGATGCCCGCGAGCGCGGCCGGGAAGTAGTATTTCGGGCGGTCTTTCAGGAAGACCGAGAGTGCGTAGAGAGCGAGCGTCCCTGCGATGAGGGCGGCGTAGACGATGACGTGCCCGACGGTGTAGCGGGAGAGGTCAAGGCCGGGATGCGGGAAACCGAACACCGCCATCCCGATGATCGCCACCCCAAATACGACAGCGTTTACGAGGACCAGGTAGTCGCCCGATCTATCCTGGAAGACATCCAGGACGAACTGGACCAGGGTGAAAGCCGCCACGATGAGCGCGAAGAGGATCATCGTCGGCATGTTGAAGAATCCGAGGAGGTATGCGATACCGGCGAGGGCCGCTGTTATTACCGGAATCTTCAGGGTCTCGATCTTCAGGCTGCCACGGTCCGCGAAGGAGAATGGCCGGCCGCGCGCCGCGAGCAGCGCTGCAACGTAGGCAAGGACGAAGATCGTCGAGAAGAGCGTTTCTGCGATGTGGTGGTCGACAAAGCCGAAGAGGGATCGGTAGGCGTAGTTGCTGCCGATGACCGCAATCAGGCCCGCCGCGATGAGGCCGGTCTTCCAGTCTGCGATCTTTCTCGCAAGCAGGTAGGTGACCGGCACCATCGCGACGGCCATCAGCGGCGGAACCCAGGACGCCACCACCATGATCTCGGGGCGCGTCGCTGCACCGGTGAGGACGCAGAGCGCTGCAATGATCTGGACAAAGAGTGGTCCCCAATAGATGACATCGCCGGTCGGGTAGAGCGTCATGGTGTCGAACCAGGCGTAGCCCGGGAAGTTCGCGACGGTCTGCTCGACCTGGCGGAGACTGTACCAGGGATCGTTGCCCAGGAGATTGACGCCTTCGGCGGTCACCAGGCCTTCTGAAGGGATACCCCGCGTCCAGAGCGTAAGCAGGGCAAACAGAACAATAACACCTATGATAATATATGGTTGATATTTCTTGAGATCCATCTGAGCCATCGGACACTCCTTGTTACGAATTTGTTTCCCTTCGAACCATTAATAATCTTGGCGTATTTGTGACGCCGGAAAAAAGAAGTAAGTTTTAGTGTTTCTGCACCAACCGCGCAAAGATCCTCTCAAATAAATCCGCCTTCTTCTTCCAGCTGTGCTCCTCGATCCCGGCGGGTGCTCTCCCCGGGGAGAGAGCCAGTTCGTCGACCTGCTCGAAGAACTCAACTCTATTCCGGTAGACGGCGATATGGTCGCCGCCCATCCCGAGCATGTCGGGGATAGGAGTGGAGAGGATCGGCTTTCCGCATGCCGAGTACTCGAAATACTTGTTCGGGAGCGCGATATCGATCCACTGGGGAGGGGAGAGCGGAATGAGGCAGAGGTCCATCGGTGCGATGTAGCCGGGGAGGTCGCGATAATCGACGGCGCCGGTGAAGTGCACCCGGCCGGCAACCCCGAGGTGGGCCGCGAGCGCCCGCAGTTCGTCCAGGTAGCCGGTGAAGAGAGAACCGCCGACGATCAGGAGTTCTGCGTTCGGGTGCTTCTTGAGAACCTCCGGTAACGCCCGGATCACCTCGTCGAGGGCGTACCACCGCTCGACCGCCCCTGCAAACCCGAGCACGAAGGCATCGGGGGCGATCCCGAGGGCTGAACGCATCACCTCACCGTCCATCGGTCGGAAGAGGTCGGTATCGACGCCGTTCGTGATCAATTCCGCATCGTAGCCGTATCCTTTGAGTTTCGCGACGAGCCCGGGGGAGACCGTCGTGACGACATCGCTGTGGTCCAGGTTGTAGCGGGTTACGGCAAGGACGCCTTTTTGGAGCAGCCACTTAATCGCAGGGTTCTTGTAGTAGGCCGCGGCAGAGTCGGGGAACCAGTCTTTGAGGTCGAAGACCACCGGCACGCCGGACTTCTCTGCCGCCCGAACCATCGCCGTCCCCGCGAGGACGTGAGCCCCGACGACAACGTCGATCTCGTGGTCGCGGATGATATCGCGGATGACCCGGTAGTGGCAGGGTGCGTTCAGGGTGTAGTGGAGGAGCGGGCTCTCGACGGGAAACCGCGTCGCCTCGTGGACGTGAAGAAGAGTCTCGCGCTCCTTTCCCCTGCTAACGTGGAAGTGGGGGACGTGAACCTCGTGCCGGGTGGCGATCTCCTCGAAGATGTTGTGGTGCCTCGACGGGATCGGGTGGTGAATGTAGTCCTGGGTGGAGACGAGGAGGATTCTCATGAATATCTAGAAACCTGGTTATACCGCCCGGATACTCCGCACCGCCTCACGGATATACGCCAGTTCTTCGTCCGTCACCGATGGGTGGACGGGGAGGCTCACGACCGTTGCCGCAAGGTCGTCCGAAACCGGACAATAAGCGTGCTCGGTTTCATAGACGGGCTGCCGGCTGACGGGGATGGGGTAGTGGACCGCGGTCCCGACCCCCGCGTCGGCCAGAGCGCCCATAAATGCGTCCCTTGAGAGCGGGTAGCCGGCGGGGACCTTCACGACGTACTGGTGGTAGACGTGCCGGACGGCCGGCGCGACATAGGGCGTGACAAGCCCCGTCCCCGCGAGGTGGCGGTCGAGGTAGCGGGCGTTATGAATCCGGCGCTCGTTGAACCTCTCGACCCGCCCGAGCTGCACGAGGCCGATCGCGGCGTCGATGTTCGTCATCCGGTAGTTGTAGCCGATGACAGTATGGAGGTACTTCTGGCTCTGCCCGTGGTTGATGAGGAGCCGGACCTTCTCAGCAAGGTGGTCGTCGTCGGTCGTGACCATGCCCCCCTCGCCGGTGGTCATGTTCTTTGTCGGGTAAAACGAGAAGCAGGCGAGATCGGCGAGGCTCCCGACCCGTTTCCCGTGATACTCCGCGCCGTGCGCCTGGGCCGCGTCCTCGACGAGGATGAGGTTATGGTCGTCGCAGACCTCGCGGACGGCAGCGACGTCGAACGGCTGCCCGAAGAGGTGGACCCCGATGACCGCCCGGGTGTCGGGCCGGATGAGGGCCGCGACCGAGTCAGGGTCGATGTTGAACGTCCGCGGATCGACGTCCGCAAAGAGCGGCGTCGCCCCGCACATCGAGACGCTCGACGCCGTCGCAAAGAACGTAAACGCCGGGACGACCACCGAATCCCCCGGCCCGATGCCTGCAGCAAGCAGGGCCGCGTGGAGCGCCGCGGTGCCCGAGTTGACACCGACGGCGTGCGTGACGCCGCAATATTCGGCAAAACGGGACTCGAACTCCGTGACGACCGACCCCTGGGCGAGCATCCCCGACCGCATCACGCGGGCGACGGCCTCGACCTCCTCCTCCCCGACGAGCGGCCGGGCGACGGGAATCTTCACCGGCGCCGCCTCGCTTCAGGGGGGAGCGGGCGGAACCGTGCCGGCGCTCCCACCGCGAGCATCCCGGGCGGGACGTCCTTCGTCACCACCGCACCGGCGGCGACGAACGCCCCCTCCCCGACAGTGACGCCGGGGAGGATGGTTGCGTTCGCACCGATGACGGCATCATTCCCGATCACCGGGCCCCGGAGGGATTCGTGAGGGCCGGGGGGGTAGCGGTCGTTTGTCAGCACGGCATTCGGACCGATGAAGACCCGGTCACCGATCCGGGCCCCGGTCGGGATGTAGACCAGGCTCTGAAGACGCGCATCGTCGCCGATCGTGCAGTCGCCCTCGATCACCGCCGCCGTCCCGATCGCGACACGGTCGCCGATGGTCGTCTTTTCGCGGATCAGCACGTTATGGCCGGTCTGGAAGGCGTCACCGATCGCGACGTCGCAGTAGATGATGGTGCCCGACCGGAGGACTGCGTTCCTTCCGATGGTAGCGCCCGGGTAGTCTTCCTCTCCTATCCGGTCGCGGGAGGGAAACCCGATGGTCACCGGCTCGAATATCGTCGCCCCTTCGCCGAGGGCGTTCTGTCCATACTCAATCATTCAACGGTCACGCTCTTTGCCAGGTTCCGCGGTTTGTCGACGTCCCGCT
>DAOSER010000022.1:0-19096 GCA_035363235.1 Methanoculleus sp. | reverse complement strand
AGCCCCCTCCCCGTCAGCCCCACCCCCAGACGCGATATCCCCTTGAAATCCGTTTTCGGGATTTTAGATATTTTTAAAGGCACGCAGGAAGAAACACCGGGACTTCGGACCTGCACCCGACGCCTTCGCAGCCCCATCTCTTCCCTCACCAAACCCCCTATATCGCCGGACCTCCAACACTCCCGTAAGAAACCGGGGAGGGGGACTTCGCAGAGTGACAACCGGCGGCCGGATCATCATGCACGTGGATATGGACAGTTTCTTCGCCTCCGTGGAGATCCGCCGGAATCCTTCTCTTGCCGGGAGGCCGGTGATCGTGGGCGCCGACCCGAAGGGAGGGGCGGGCCGGGGGGTCGTGAGCACCTGCTCGTACGAAGCCCGGCGCTACGGCGTCCACTCCGGCATGCCCATCTCCCAGGCATATGACCTCTGCCCGCACGGCGTCTACCTCCCGGTGGACCGCCCGTTCTACGCCCGGGTCTCGGAGGAGATCATGGCCATCCTCTCCCGGCACGCCGGGCGCATCGAGCAGGTCAGCATCGACGAGGCTTACCTCGATGTCAGCGACGCCGGGAGTTTCCCGGCGGCAAGGGCGCTTGCCACCGCAATCAAGCGGGAGATCCGGGAAGAGACGGGGCTCACCTGCTCGGTCGGCGTCGCTCCGGGCAAGACAGTGGCGAAGATCGCCTCCGACTGCCAGAAACCCGACGGGCTGACAGTCATCCATCTGGACGAAGTCGCGGGATTCCTCGGTCCCCTGCCGGTGGGAACGATCCCGGGGATCGGGAAGAAGACCGGTGAAGACCTCCGGCAGATGGGCGTCCTGACCGTCGGCGACCTCGCACGCCGGGACGTCCAGGAGGTTGTCGCCCGCCTGGGGAGACACGGCATCCTGATGCACCACCTCGCCCGGGGCATCGACGACGGCGAGGTGCAGAGCAGGGAGGGGTGCAAGTCCGTCTCCCGGGAGACGACGTTTGAAGCGGATACCGCCGAACCCTCGATCCTCGCGGGAACCCTCGCCGGGCTTGCGGACGAGGTCGCGGAGTCGCTCCGGGCTGATAACCTCCGGTGCCGGACCGTCACGGTCAAGGTCAGGTACCGCGGCTTTCAGACGCATACCCGGTCGCGGACGCTCCCGCGGTTCACCGCGGACCCCGCAGTGATCCAGCGGGCCGCATCCGCCTCCCTCTTGCCGTTCCTCAACGGCGAGCCCGTCCGGCTTATCGGGATCAGGCTCTCGACACTTGAAGGGGGCCGCACCCGGCAGGCATCGATCGACGAGTTCCTCTCCTGACACGTCCCGCAAAGCGAACCTTCTTTACATACGATGCGCACCATGGTTCCGGTATGCCCGAGACCTGGATCGTGCTCCTCGTTGCCGTCCTTCTCCTCCTCTTCGCGGTGCCGATCATCCAGCAGCAGGTGACCAGGGCCCGCCGCCTGCGGGCGATCCGGGATCTCGAAGCCGAGCGCCGGACCCGGGTCATCGCTCTCATCCACCGGCAGGAGCGAGTCGCCTTCCTGAGCATTCCGTTCTACCGCTACATCGACATCAACGATTCCGAAGATGTCCTCCGCGCGATCCGTCTCACGGAGCCGGGGATGCCGATCGACTTCATCATCCACACCCCCGGGGGCCTGGTCCTCTCCTCCGAGCAGATCGCGATGGCGCTCCGGCGCCATAAGGGAAAGGTGACGGTCTTTGTCCCCCACTATGCCATGTCGGGCGGGACGCTCCTCTGCCTCGCCGCCGACGAGGTGGTGATGGACGAGAACGCCGTGCTCGGTCCGGTCGATCCCCGGATTGGTGAGTACCCGGCAGCGTCGATCCTGCGGGTCCCGCGCCTGAAACCACCGGAGGAGATTGAGGATGAGACCTTCATCCTTGTCGACATCGCTTCAAAAGCTCAGAACCAGATGCGGGAGTTCGTGACCAGCCTGCTCGGGGACCGGATGGATGCCGGGCGGGCGGACCACCTCTCCCGCCTGCTCGTGGAAGGGACATGGACCCACGACTACCCGATCACGTTTGAACAGGCACGGGAGCTCGGGCTTCCCGTCACCTCCGGCATGCCCCCCGGGATCTACCGGCTGATGGACCTCTTCCCGCAGGCGATGCCCCGGCGCCCGTCGGTTGCCTACATCCCGATCCCCTACCGGGAGGAGAAGAAGAAAGGATGATGTCTTGCCGTCCTCTCCGGAATCTATGGAGATGCCGGCGAAACCCATTTTAAAATCCGGAGCAAACATTGTCCCGAGTGTGTGCCGTATCCGGGGCGCCGGGACCGGAAGCCCCGCGGGTGCGGAACCGACAGGAAGCGGTGACAATGACTTCGACCATAACACGTGTACTACCCGTATGTCTGTTTATCGCGGCGGTTTTGCTCTCTGCCGGATGCATCGGTGAAGAGCAGTCTTCTGCGGGGCAGGCGGCCACGGAGTTCCGGGGCGAAACCGCCGGCTACGACGACCGTGTGGAGTTCCGGTTCATCCCGAACTCCGATGAACCGAGAACCTACAGCGCGACCTATACGATCGAGCGGGACGTCTCCTGGGGGACGACGATCGAGACCCGGGAAGACGTGATCTACGAGAATATCTCCCGTAACAACCCCATCGAGATTGTTGTCCCGCGTGAAGAACCCCCGGACGGCGCGGTGATCGAGATAGAGATCCGGAACACCGCAGGTGAAGTCCTGCACCAGAGCAGGACGTCTGTGGCCCCCGCGACACCCGTCCCGACATCGCTGTGACCTGCGGGATAGGGGTTACCCCATTCTTATCTCATCCTGGAACCTACCTTCTTTTGATCGTGAGCACCTTCCTCCAGCTGCGTCTGGACGCATTTGACCGTTCTCTGGATCCACTCTGCAACGATTGTCCCGACCGAAACGGCTTCCGCCGACTCTGCTACCAGTGCCCGTTCGCCGTGCGGAGCGCAGACGCTGTCTACTGCGAACGGTTTTCCATCGATATCCGTGCGCAGGAGAAGTATGCCCTACCGGGATGGAAAGCCATACGGAGTGCTATTCTTGAACGGGACGGGCAGCGGTGCACTATCTGCGGCGGAGAGCGGGACCTTCATATTCACCATCTCGACCGCGACCCCACAAACGACGACCCGGTCAACCTGCTTACCCTCTGCGGCATCTGCCATGCCCGGGTGCATACCGAGCTCCGCCGGGAAGGAGGGGTGAGAAGGGTTGCGCGGGTGCTCCCGGCGGTACGGTGCCGTGCCGCCCGGTTGGCGCGAGCCCCGGTAAGCGGAGAGACAAGAGATCCCTGAAGGCCGCTTCTCCCGTCCGCCACTGTCAGGAACGGGGGAACGGTTATATCGTATGCCCGCTACCAGTAGCGTGACCACGGGGGGAATGTCCGAAATGAGTATTACAGGAAAACTCTTCGGCAGGGGTGATCCCGAAGACCGGGAAGGTCCCGGCACCGATACATCAGTAAGCAGGAAAGCGGTCTCCCTCGCCCAGCAAGGGCGATTCAACGAGGCTATTGGATGCTTTGACCGGGTGCTCGAAGAAGATCCGGTCAATGTGAAGATGTGGAATAACAAGGGCGTCTTTCTGGATCTCATCGGCAGGGACCAGGATGCGCTTGCCTGCTGGGATAAAGCACTCTCGATTGACCCTGAATTTGCTCCGGCGTGGGTCTCCCGGGGCATGCTTCACCGACGCCGCAACCGTCTTGAGGAGGCGCTCGCCTGCTACGACCGCGCCCTGGAACTCAATCCGAACTCTGCGGTCGCCTGGTACAACCGGAGCGGCATCTTCGTTGCGATGCACCGGCTGGACGATGCAGTTGCCTGTTACGAACGGGTGCTCTCGATCGATCCTCATTTCGTGGCGGCCTGGACCGATCTCGGCTACGCCCGCTTCCTCCAGCACCGGCACGAGGACGCCATCGCCTGTTACGATCACGCCATCACCGACGATCCCGGGAACGTCCGGGTCTGGAGCCTGAAGGGTGGCGCCCTGTATGCGCTCGGGGAGTACCGCAAAGCCCTCGAATGTTTCGACCAGGTGCTCGCGATCGATCCGAAGTATGCCGCCGGGTGGAGCATGAAGTGCAGCGTCCTCTACCACCTCGGCATGTACCGGCATGCGCTTGCATGCGCCGACAAGGCACTTGAGATAAACCCCTCCTGCGAACTGACCACCCAGGTAAGGAAAATGCTTCTTTCCCTCATCCAGAAGTGGTGAGGCTCCCGCCCTCTTCCTCCGGGCCCGGGCCGCCCGGAACTGTTCCGCAAGGTTGACGCCGGGTGCCGTCCAACCGGAAACTGTTGTGCCGGGCAGGAACTCTCCCCCGGGGGAGACTCCGACCGTCTATCACCCGGCCGTGCCAACAGGTAGATGTAATCCATGCCGGTCGATCAGATCCCTATCGGTACGTTCTCGCGGATCACCCACCTTTCGCAGAAGGCACTCCGCCTCTACGACGAGCGGGGACTCCTTGTCCCCGCAGCAAGGGACATCTGCACAGGGTACCGCTATTACACCTTCGCCCAGGTTGAGCGGGGCATCCGTATTCGGTACCTGCTCTGGCTCGGGTTCGGCCTCTCCGAGGTGGAGACCATCCTCGATGCGCGGGAACGCGGTGATGCCGGAACGATCCGGGAGCACTTTGCACGGCGTCTCGCTGCGGCCGAGCAGGAGATCGGGCGCCTGCATGCGATTGCGGAAGTCCTGCAAAAGCAGAAGCAGGACCCGTTCGACGGAGGATTCCGTATGTCGATTACAGAACCTACTATCAAGGAGATCCCACCCCTGCGGGTGCTCAGCCGCCGGGAGCGGGGGGTTTATCAGGAAACGATCCCGAGACTGATCGGGGAGATCTTCACGTATGTCTGCCCTGCAGAAGGGCGGCAGCCCGCAGCGAAGATGGCCGGGCCGATCATGTTCATCTGCCACGACGAGGAGTACCGGGAGACGGACGCGGATATCGAGGTGGCGATCCCGATCACCGGGCCGGTCAGCCTCGATGGGACCGGCGTCGAGGTCGTGACCCTTCCGGGCGGCCGGTTCGTCTCGGTGCTCCACACGGGCCCCTACCCCGGGATAAGCAAAGCTTACGAGCGGCTCTTCGCCTACATGGGCGAACACCGCCTGGCGTTGGCCGGCCCGTCGCGGGAACTCTACCTCAACGACCCGGGCGAGGTGCCGGAGGAGGAACTCCTGACCGAGGTCCAGTTCCCGGTGCAGGAACTTCCCCCGTCGGCCTGAAGGGGAGTCACTCCTCCTCTGCAGCGACCATAAAGACGTGCCAGCCCCATCCGGGCATGTCCAGGTAGAGGCCGGGAGAGAGGAGGCTCCCCCCGTCCCGGTCGTACTCCGCCGGCCCCATGAGGTCCCGGAGCCTGACCGCCTTCCCCGCGAGTTCGGCCCACGGGAGCGGGACGTAAGCCTGCCCGCGGTCGGGGGCGTAGTTGACGGCGACGAGAGAGCGTTCTCCTTTGTGTTCCCAGGCGAAGGCGATGTAGCTGTCGTGAGACGGGTTGCCTTCCCAGGCGGGGTTGCAGTCGAGGAGCCGCCACTCCCCGTCCCGGAATACCGGCAGGCGCAGGCAGGCTAAGAGCCCCCGGTAGAACTCTTCTATGGCCTGGTCGGCCGGCTCCTCCGGCCACCGGCAGAGGTGGACGGGAACCTTCTTCCGCCGCCCGGTAAACTGCCCCTGGTGGAAGAACCGCAGGCCGGGACAGAGAAACGTGAGAACGGCGGCGGCCCGGTGACGGTCGGGCGGGAAGACTGCTGCCGCCCGCCCCTCGTCGTGGTTCTCGAGGAACCGGACAGATCTCGTCTGGTATGCCGTGTCCGCCCGGAAGTGTTCCCGCACCGGCCGCCCCTCTCCGCTCCGGAGCCTGTCATAGAGCCGTTTGTCGTAGGTGTAGTCGAACCCCTGCTGCTGGAGCTCCCATCCGAGATCCCAGTAGACCTCAGCCACGAGGGTAAACCCGGGATGTTCCCTGTGCACCTCCTGGATCGCGCGGGGCCAGAACGGCTCCATCTCCCGTCCCCAGGTCTGCCGGAAGACCTCCGGGAGGATGAGCATCGCCATATCACACCGGAGACCGTCGCACCATCCCGCTATCCTCTGCAGTTCGCCGATCATCGCCTCCTGTACGGCCGCATTGCCGTAATCGAGCTGTAGGGTGTCGGGCCAGCCGCCGGAGTAGGGGTCCCGGCCGTGGGCGAGGACGGCCGATCCGCCGGAAAGGTCCACCCGGATGAACTCCTGC
This sequence comes from Methanoculleus sp., assembly GCA_035363235.1. GTDB lineage: Archaea > Halobacteriota > Methanomicrobia > Methanomicrobiales > Methanoculleaceae > Methanoculleus. The sequence continues at coordinate 12,846 of DAOSER010000022.1, read as the reverse complement.
GGCCGGCGAGCGAGTTCCTCCTCCGTGCCGTGGACGTAGTAGTCGGGGTGGTCCCGCACCCATGGGTGGTCGGGAGCGGTGTGGTTCGGGACGAAGTCGAGCATGAGGAGGAGCCCCTCTCCGTGCAGGCGATCACGGAACCGGACGAGCGCCTCCGGCTTCCCGAGTTCGGGGTGAAGCCGGTAACCGGCGACGGCGAACCCTGAGCCGCAGATATCCTCCTCGACAAGGTCGGGGAGCAGGCACCGGTACCCGGCGAGCCACTGCTCGTTTGAGCGAGAGACCCGGCGCCCGGCCTCCCCGGTCTCCCAGACCCCCATAAGGTAGATCCAGGAAAAGCCGCATCCGGCAAGGTTTGCGAGCCAGGCGTCCGGAATGTCGTCGAGCGTGACGTGGTAGCCCGCCTCGCGGGCAAGGTGCCGGAGCCGGACGCGAGCGTTGACCTCGTAGAGGGAGGGGTGGCGTGGGGTGTTCATCACGAGGCCCCTTCGGACCTACTGGTGAATAGATATATCTCTGACTTTACCAGACGGCGGAATGAAGGTCGTCGTCACGGAAAAACCCCCGGAACGACCGTGTCCCCTGCACCGCATCGACAACCCGGCTGCGGGTCACCCTCATGAACGCCGTGAGCGGCACCTGCATCCGTGCGTCCAGGCAGCCGTAGAGGAAGTTCCTGAGCGCCATCTCCGCCCGCAGTTCGGGGATGAGGCGGCGCTGGAGGAGAGTGGCGTAGGTTTCAGCGAGCGGTGCGCCGGCGGTGAGGTGACGGTCGACGGCGTGGGCAGCAAGCTCTGCGGTCCGGTGGGCGTAGAAGATCCCCTCACCGAGGAGCGGGCTTGCAAACCCGCCCGCATCGCCGACAAGGGCCGTCCCCGCGTGGGCCGGAGTGGGGATGTAATTTCCGAGCGGCAACGGATACCCAACCGGCTTCTGTCCGGCGAACGCGGAAAGGCCGATCGTCTTCAGGAACGCTTCAAAGCGTTCGGGAAGGCCCTTGCCGTTCGCCCGTAGTAGCCCGCCTATCCCCACAACAATCGCATCCCTGTTCGGGAAGACCCACCCGTAGCCCCACCGGCATGCGGCAAGGACCAGGTGCGGTGTCGCAAGGCCGTCATCCAGCCGGATCGCCCCATCCCCGTTCACGAGCGCCTCCGCCTCACTGCGGGGGATCACGAGCTCCAGCGCCCACCCGAGGTTTTCGTGCCAGTGTTTCTGGTCGACGACGCTCCCCGGAAGGGAATGCCGGACCCTGCTGTGGATCCCGTCGGCCCCGATGATAACCCGTGCGGAATACCGATTTCCGTCCGATGTCGTAACGGTTCGGCGGGCGTGGTCGATAGCGACCACTTCCGTATCCGTATGAACCTCCGCTCCGGCCTGTGCCGCCATCCGGGCGAGATGGGCATCATAGCGCCCCCGGCGGGTGAAGTAGACCGGCTCAGCAAGGTCTTCGGCGAAGATGCGGGTGTTCCCGATGTAGAGCGCATATCCTGTCCCGGTGAAGTCGAGCAACCTCTCCCGCCGGAGAACATCGACCGGGAGTTGAAAGATCCGATCGAGAAACCGGACGGATTTCTGGCTGAGGCAGCCACCGCAGACCTTGTCCCTTGGATACGTCCGCTTCTCGAAGAGCACCGCCCGGTGCCCGGTCTCCCCGAGCAGGTAAGCGGCGGTGCTCCCGGCGGGCCCGCCGCCGACGACGACCGCATCGTATTCGGGTCGATCCTTCATCTCCTCTCTCCTTGCGATGATAAGTCCGGTGGAGACCATATCTCTTTCCCCGGGAGAGCAGATTGCTCCCCGGACACTTTCACCCCACGCGGAGCAGGCTCTTTACCCTGCGAGCCGATATTTTCGGCATGTCCGTCGCGGAGCAGAAACTCACCTACCTCACCGCTGCCGGGCGGTTCGACATCTGCAGCCCGGGCGAATGCCTTCAACTCCTCCCGATGACGCTCGACGCCAAAAAGACCTCTCAAGCGCCGGAAATTCTGCCTGTTCCGCTCGATACCCGTCATGCATCTCAAGAAGCCCTTGGCGGTCTCGAAGATCCGAATGTGCGGACCGTGATCGCCCCCTATATCTCCTACAACCGCCGGACGGGCGGGTGCGGGCGGATGCTCAAGATGCTTCTCAACGGAACCTGCTCCTACGACTGCGCCTACTGCCCCGTCCGCACCCGGCGGGAGCCGGTGAGTTTCTCCCCCCGGGAGTTCGCCGACACCTTCCTTCGCCTCTGGCGGGACGGACTCGTCGAAGGACTCTTCCTGAGTTCCGGCATCCCCCGGGACGTCGATTATGTGATGCACGATCTCGTGGAGACGGGAGAGATCCTCCGCCGCCGGGGTTACGGCGGGTACCTCCACCTGAAGGTCCTCCCCGGCGCAACCCGGGCGGATATCCACGACGCCGCCCGAGTGGCGGACCGGATCAGCATCAACCTGGAGACGACGTCCCCCGACCGTCTCGGGTGTATCGCCGGGGTGAAAGATTACCGGCAGGATATCCTGAAGCGGCAGGCCTGGGTGGCGGAGGAGAAGCCCGGCGGTCACACCACCCAGCTCGTTGTCGGAGCGGCGGACGAGACCGATGCGGAGATCCTCTCATGCCTCGCCGACCAGTACCGGCGGGTCAGGCCGTCCCGGGTCTATTTCTCGGCGTTCCACGCCCTCCCCGGAACCCTGCTTGCGTTGCATCCCGATACTCCGTTGTGGCGGACGCGGCGGTGGTACCAGGCCGACTACCTGCTCCGGGAGTATGGTGTTGCGGCCGATGAACTCAGGATAGTCCTCAATGAAGAGGGGTTCTTCGCAAACCGCGACCCGAAAGTTGTTCTTGCGGCCGGGAGGATGCCGGTGAACATCAACCTTGCCCCGCGCCGCGACCTCCTCCGCGTTCCCGGAATCGGGCCGAAGACCGCGGACCGGATCCTTATGCTACGGAGAGTCCGGCCGTTTACCGGGCCCGCCGACCTTGCCCGGGCCGGGATTCGGGGGAAAGCCGCCGGACGCCACCTCACGTTCGGCGGGCGGGAGACGGTGCAGACACGGCTCTTTCCGTAGTGTGGGGAGAAGTCTGGTTTCCAGGAAAAATGATGGGGGCTACCTGATCTTTCCGAACTCGGTTCCCACATCTGCGGCTGAGCGGTAGGTCCGGTCGCTGAACCGTTCGAGTGCTGTAGTCACGCTCTCCGGGGCATCATTCTTTTTAGCGTGGGCAATCAGGTCCTGTTTTCCTGCCGGGTAGTCCATACCCTTGAGGTAGACCTGCAGGTCGGCGGCCGAGAGGTGCGCAAGAGACGGCGCCGCCGCCCTCCGGGTAGCGGGAGGCTCCTCGTAGACCTCGCCCGTTACGCGGGCCTCCTCGACCGTGGTCTCCGTCCGTGCCGGCCGCCCGCCGCGGACCTCGCTGCCGAACTCTGCGCTCACGTCGGCGGCGGATCGGTACGTCCGGTCGGAAAAGCCTTCGATCACCGTGATCACGCCCTCCGGGGCGTTGTTCTTCCGGGCATGCGTGATCAGGTCCTGTCTCCCGGCCGGGTAGTCCATGCCCTTGAGGTAGGTCTGCAGGTCGGCGGCCGAAAGGTGCCCGGCAACCGGTCCCGGCGTCGTTGTGGGCCGTTCGGCCTCCGCCATCGGCCGGGTCTCCGTCTCGGCAGGGAGCTCTCCCCTGACCTCCTCAATGACGGTCTCCCGGGGCGGCGTCACCGTTTCAACCGGTTGTTCTCTCTGGACCTCCTCGACAACAGTCTCCCGAGGCGGTGCCTCCGTCACGGGCGCCGCCATCCGGGCCCTGCCCTCTTCCACCTCTTCGGCCTTAATCGGCATCTCTTCCCGGGGGGCTCTCTCTCGCACCTCCACCCGTTCCGTCGTGATAACTTCACGGGGCGGGGGCTCTGTCCGGGTCACGGCCCGGGCTTCCTCCTGGCTCGGGGGCCCCATCGGCCGTCTCGACTCGATCAGGCTCCAGTTCGCTTCCCGCGGCCAATCGCTTTCCGAGAACCCGGGCTCGTTGTCGAGCCGGTACTTGCTGATGTTTGCCACAAAGACGTCGTCCCCCGGCCGGTAAACCATAGCCTCAAGAGGGATCGCGAAGAGCTTCGCTCCGAGGCCAAACATGCCCCCGGTCCTGAGCACCGCATATGCCACCCTTCCCGTGGGAAGGCCAACCCGCAGGCTTGAGATCTCACCGAGGTCGTAGCCTTCCGGGTTCTTCACCCGTTTCCCCACGACATCCTCAGATGAGAAGAACTCCTGCCCTTCTGTCCTTCGCACCTGCTGTTCCAGAATCGTTTCAGCCATTGCAACCACCATATCCCTGGTATGCTTCCGAAGGCAGTCTTCACCTTCGCGCAGAGCGGGCGATGCGTGTTGCGACTATTTAAGAGTTCCCCGGTTCCGGGACCGGGACGCCGGCAAGCGGTTTTCTGCCGCAAAAAGAGCCTACGGGGGAGAGCGGGAGGGATGTTTCCCGGCTGTCGCCCGTAGCAGTGGAGTCCGTCCTCTCACTTCACGTTGCCGAACTCCGTGCTCACATCTGCGGCTGACCGATAGGTCCGATCACCGAACCGCTCAAGCGCTGTAATCACGTCATCCGGGGCATTGTTCTTCCGGGCGTGGTTGATCAGGTCCTGTCTACCTGCCGGATAGTCCATGCCCTTGAGGTAGGTCTGCAGGTCGGCGGCCGAGAGATGCGCGAGGGACGGCGCTGCCGCCCTCCGGGTAGCGGGAGGCTCCTCGCGGACTTCTTCGACGACGGTCTCCCGCCGGGTCTCCATGACGGTCGGTTGCTCCCCACGGGTCTCCCTGCCGAACTCCGTGCTCACATCGGCGGCCGACTGGTATGTCCGGTCGGAAAAACCCCCGATCGCCGTGATCACGTCCTGTGGGGCATTGTTCTTTTGGGCGTAGGTTACGAGATCCTGTCTACCTGCCGGATAGTCCATGCCCTTGAGATAGACCTGCAGGTCGGCTGCAGAGAGACGGGTGCGGCGCGGTACCGTCCTCCTTGTCGCGGGTGCTTCCTCGCGGACCTCCTCCATGGTGGTCTCGCGAACTCCCCTTGCAGACACCTCGATTCCGGTCGGCTGCCGGGTTCGGGCCTCGCTGCCGAACTCTGCGCTCACGTCGGCGGCGGATCGGTACGTCCGGTCGGAAAAGCCTTCGATCACCGTGATCACGCCCTCCGGGGCGTTGTTCTTCCGGGCATGCGTGATCAGGTCCTGTCTCCCGGCCGGGTAGTCCATGCCCTTGAGGTAGGTCTGCAGGTCGGCGGCCGAAAGGTGCCCGGCAGCCGGTCCCGGCGTCGTTGTGGGCCGTTCGGCCTCCGCCATCGGCCGGGTCTCCATCTCGGCAGGGGGCTCTCTCCTGACCTCCTCAACGACGGTCTCCCGGGGCGGCGTCACTGTTTCAACCGGTTGTTCTCTCCGGACTTCCTCGACAACAGTCTCCCGCCGGGCCTCCATCCCGCCCGTGCGCTCCCTCTGGACTTCCTTGACGCCGGGCTCCCGGATTGGAGGCGCCTCCGTTGTTACCGGCCTTTCTTCGACACGCTGACCCGTCGGCTGCCCGCCCCAGCCGCCTGCGACCGTCTGGACGCCCGGCGGTGTCGGAACGGTCCTCTCCCTGCCGGGGGGCGTGCGCTCCGCCGTTGCCGCTGCGCCTGTTGCTGCTGCCGCCGGACCTACCTCCTGTGGCGGCGGGACTTCCCTCTCCGTCACCCGGGGCGTGCGTTCCGCCGTTGCCGCTATGCCTGCGGCTGCTGCGCCTGTTGCCGCTGCGCCTGTTGCCGCTGCGCCTGTTGCTGCTGCTGCCGTACCCACCTCCCGTGGCGGCGGGACTTCTCTCTCCGTCACCGGTCTCGTGGGCTCCGCTGCCGCACGCGCCGGGGGTGGTGTCCGGATCAGGCTCCAGTCCGCCTCGTGCGGCATCCTGTCCCTTGCAAACCCGTGCGTGGTATCCAGTGTCCGCTTATCCGCATCCACGACGGCGCTCCTCTCCCCCGGGCGTGTGCGAACTGCTTCCCAGGGGATGGCGAAATGCTTCTCGCCGAACCCCAGGATTCCGCCGTAGGAGAGAACAGCATACGCGATGCAGCCGCTATCTCGGTCAATGACGACATCGTCGATATCTCCGAGGTTATCTCCCTCCGGGTTCTGCACCTTGATATCCCTGATGTCCTGTGCCCGCATCAGGCCCACTGTCTCTTCCCGTCTCGGCCGGGTCTCCAGCACCGACCCTGTCTGTCTTTCAGCCATCGTATCTCCCTCCAACTCGTTTACCTGCGAAGGGGTATCCCCTTCAAGGCAGGGGGGATAGAGGATCGAGGATACTTAAGCGTTTCCCGCTCGGGCGAACCGGGTGGGATCCTGGATTGAAGTGAAGAGAGGAGGGAGGCTGCCTGCCCGAACTTACGCCCGGGTGTACCGGAAGATAAGTTCGGTCGCCGCCCTGATGTCCCGTCCCTGCTTTCTTGCCTCGGCAAGGTAAACGTTGTAGACCTCATCGGTCACGAGCCGCAGCTGCGGACGGAACATGTCGGCATGCATCATCAGATCAAAACACCTGGCCTCGCTCTCGGTCAGGTTGAGCGCCCGGTATTCCCCGGTATGCGGCACGAATGCCGGGTTTTTATCGCGGGGTGTCCTGACCACAAGGTCGGCGAGCGGTGTCCCGGGAATGGGCTCGGCACTGCTCACGAAGACGTCGTCGAGAGAGAGCGCCGCGATCAGGTCCTTCGTGGCCTCGTAGTCCCGCTCCGTCTCCCCTGGGTAGCCGACGATGAAACTTCCCGCAACCCGGAGGCCGTGCTCCCGGCACCGTTCCACCGCTTCCTCGACCTGGCGGACGGTCGCGCCCTTGCCCATCAGCCGGAGCACCCGCTTGCTCCCCGACTCGATCCCGAAGAAGACCCATCCGATGGTGTACTGCCGGATGGCGTCCAGGATCTCGTCGGTGATGCAATCCACGCGGATGTCCGGGGATGAGACGTTTTTCGGCCCCATCACTTCTGCCATCCCACGAAGGAGGGCAATGAAGGCTTCCGGGTTCATTTCCCTGCCGGTGGAGCCGTAGAGCGATCCTGTCCCCCCGGAGACCGAGAGCCTTGTTGCGCCGTGCGCCGAAAAGGCTTTCACCTCCTCGATGATGCGCTCAAGCGGCCGGCTCCGGATCGTCCTCCCGAAGAACCGGGGCACCTGGCAGAAGGTGCATCCCCCGATGCATCCCCGGTGGGTCTCGATGTAGGCGCTCGCGCCCCTGATGCTCTGGCTCCCGATGTCGTCCGGGATCAGGGGGAGCGGCCGGTCGATCGGCGCCGGCGGGGCCGGAGGCGTCACGATCGGCCGGCCGCTGTCGAGGTACGCAATCCCGGGGAGGTCGGGTGACACTCCCTCCTCAACGAGCCGGATAACCGTCTTCTCACCTTCGCCGACGACCACCGCGTCGGGGGCGAGCTCCCCGAGCACCATCTCCGGCGCGGCCGAGACCGGTCCCCCGACGTAGATCTGCCCCCCGCGCTCGCGGTGTGTCCGGACCAGGTCCCGGATCGCAGGGTCGAGGAGGTGCTGGGTCGAGAAGAGGCTCATGAGCAGGATTGAATCAGCCGGAGTGGCGGGCGTCCGGGTGAGCGTCACCCCATGTCCCGCGTCGCGGAGGACGCCGCCGATCAGCATGGCGCCGTAGGTGTAGATGCCGGGAGAGAGGATCGTGATCTCCATGGTACAGTATCACCGGAACAGTATACAAATGGTGGGGATCTGCCGGTCTCTGGTCAGAGCGGTGCGGGCTGCCTGAAGCGCCGGGCCTCGGCGACGGTGTGGACGCCCCGGTCGGATGCGGCGATCAGCCTGGCCTGGAGCCGCAGTATGTCGGCGATGACGGGCTGCGGGTTCTGCTCCATCGTCTTTTTCACCACGGCGCGGGCCTCACGGAGCCTCCCCGCCCTGCGGAGCAGGTCCGCGAGAAGCGCCTCGTCCGCCCCTGGCTGGGGTGCCAGACGCTCGCCCTTCTCCCATGCCCGCCGCAGGAGGTCCGCAGCACGTGTCCGGCAGACCCGTGCGGGCACGTCCTCTCCCTCGTCGTCGCAGACCCACGCAGCATGGAGGGATGCCCACGCCGCCTGGGCCGGGAAACCGAGATCTTCCTGAATGATCGACCAGCAGAGAAAGGCGTTTGCAATCTTTGGGAACTTTCGGGAGTCCAGCTGCCAGCGGTAGCGCGGGAGTTTCACCACGTCGGCCACGCCTTCCGGGGCTTTGCCCGGGTCGGGGGCGCAGTAGCCGCAGGAAGGGCACTGTTTCACCCATGCGTAGATGGTGGAGCGCAGGGGTTCGGCGGGGCGGGTATCGAGGTCGCGCGACCCGACGCTGCCTGCGGCTTCGGGGATGGTGAACCGGCAGGCCTCGCCGCAGACCGCACAGGTTGTATTGAGGTGACGGAGGTGGGTCATCGATGGGCTGAATTGCATATCCTCTGGTATATATTTTGTCCACGATAGGTGGCGGCGAAATGGCGGCTATGCCCGAGTCCCTCCGCCACCTGCCCCGGAGACAGGCTGGTGGGTGAGCTCACCGGGCTACCTGGGTGATTTTCTCGATTCGCCGGGCATAGGTCGTTGCGGTCCAGCCGAGGAGCACCGTCACGCCCGCGACCAGCGCGAGGATCAGCCAGTGAACAGGGCCGGCGGTGCCCACCGCGAGTCTCACCATGAGGTTTAAGGGGTTGTAGGGGACGGCCATGATGAGGAGAAAGACCACAACGAGCGCTGTCGAGAAGATGAACTGGGCGCTCGTCCGTTCGCGGTAGTAGAGGGCGACGAGGGCCGAAATCAGGATGAGGGAGAGCCCGCCCACCGAGGCGTGGAGGAGGATCGCGGCAGTGTTATCGACCGCGATGCCGTTGAACCCGAGGAGGAGGAGCCACACTCCTGCCTGGACCGGGACCAGAACCTCGCAGGCGGCGATCTTCCCCCAGACCATCTCCGCGAGGGTGACCGGGGTCGAAATGAGCGTCTCAAGCGTCTGGCGCTGGTACTCTTCGGTGATGAGGTCGATGATCAGGGCAGCCGAGACGATCGCCGGGAGGAGGACGAGCAGCGGGATCAGGAGGCCGTAGACGAACTCGAAGAAGTTCTCGCCGCCCCCGGATTCGGGGAAGTCCAGCCCGACGGGGAACGTGGTCATCCGGTCGGCCCGGACCTCCCGGAGTTCTTTCTCGTAACCCTGGAGGACCTCCTTTAATTTTACGTTGATGACGCTCGACTGCAGGTCATTCTGAATGAGGTAGAGTGTGACCATGACCGGTTCTTTTGCATCCGGCGGCGTATCCGGGATGTAGACCACCGCCGCAACCGTCCGGTCGCGGAGCGCCGCAAGCGCTGCATCGAGGTCCATCCGGTGGAGGACAAGGTCGTCCCGTTTTGCGAACTCGTCGATGAGCGGGGATTCCGCTCCGGCATAGCCGACGCCGTAGGTGACCGTCGAGTAGCCCTCGATCGCCTCCGGGTCGTACATGGCGGTGAGCCCCACCATCAGAAACGACGAGAACATCGCGATAAAGACCTGCAGAAGGATGGCAAAAACGATTGTCTTCTCCGACGAGAGCCCAAAGAGTTCTTTCTTCGCGACGATAGCGATACGGCGCGCGTTCACAGGAGCGCCCCCGACAGAAAGTGAAGATTATAGAGGCTGTGTACCGCGCTCGCCACGACGAGCCCCGGCCCATAGGCTCGCCGCCCCCAGAGCAGGAGGAAGCCGCCGGTGACGAGCACTCCCGCGATGTGGAGGAGGAGCGGCATCCAGAGCACCTGGAGGGAGAGGAAAAGGATGCTCCCGAAGATCGACTCGGTGATCTGGGCAAGCGTCGCGAAGAGGAGGAGTTTTTCCCCGGCAAGGAACCCGAGGCCGATGGCGACCGCCCCGAGGAGCAGGTTCTTTGCGGTGAGAAACCCGGGTCGCTCCCTCGCTACCGCATAAAGCCCGATCGACTTCGCGAACTCCTCGATGAATGCCGCCGAGACGGTCAGGAGGATGAGGGAGAGCGGCATCGGGATATTGAAGAAGAGGACGAGCGCCAGCATCTGGACCATGAAGACGAAGGGTATCGTGAAGGCGGCGAGGAGGAAGAGCGAGAAGTGCGGGTGGCCGCGGCCTATCCCGCCTGAGATGAAGTCGACAAGCCTTGAAGCGAGGGTTTTTTCTGAGAAGAGCCGCTCCTCCCGGAAATTCACGGTCCCTGCATAGAAGAGGATGATGCTCGTTGCAAAGAAGAGCACGGTCGAGTAGACGTACTGCATGACGGTAAATCCGTCGCCCTGGATATCGAGGACGACCAGGGTGAGGGGCGAGATGATGCTTATAATGTGGGTGTTCGCAAAGACCGTCGGAAAGAAGAGATACGACGTGGCGAGGGTCGAGAAGAAGATCGAGACAAACGAGAGTTCCTTGAAGCTCCGGGCAGCCATCCCGATGATCAGGGCGTTTGCGAGGAAGAAGAGAATGACCGGGATGAGCGGGAGGAGGATCGTCGCCGGCGCCCCGGCGAAGAGGGTGATCGCGGTGGCGATGAGAAGCATGATCGTGAAGTAGGGGAGCGCTTTGCCGACGATGATCGCGGTCGGCCGGACGGGGGTGGAGAGGAGTGCCTCACCGGCTCTTCCCACCCGCTCGTTCATCACGCTCATCATGAAGAACTGCGAGGTGAAGTAGAGGGGGAAGATGAAGACGAAGACCAGGATGATCGCGTCGAACGGGAGCGGCGCCGAGAGTTCCGACGGCGTCCGGAACTGCCCCATAGCAGAGTCACCCGTGACGATGCCGGTGTAGCGCTCGAGGGGATGGCCACTCCCCGCCTCCAGGTGTTTTCGGAGGTCGTCCTCGGAGATCGGCATCGCCGACGGCGGGAGGGTCACCACCTCCACCGGGCCCGAGGGAGTGGGCGGCACCCGGACACCCGCCGGGGCGCCGACCTGCTGCCCGTTCTGGGTCGCCAGGAAGTCGATCTCACTCTTCACGTATTGGAGGTCGATCCAGAGCGGGTAGGCGGCGAAGAGGTCGGGCTCTCCGGCGGCTACATGGGAGACATAGGCCTCGTAGTCGCGTTCCAGCGTTTTTAATGCCGCCCGCCCTTTATCTGTGTCGGCGGCGTAGACCTCGCCGTTCAGGATGACGATGTCGTATGCGAGTCGGCTCTCCCGGAGTGCCGCCCTGTCATCGAGGTAGACAGCAAAACGGCTGTCGGGAGCGACAATCCGGGCAACGTCGGGGTCGTTGATGCCGATGCTGTACATGCCGTCCTGCATATGGACGCCGCTCTGGGCGGCAAACGCCGTCACCAGCCCGAGAAGGATGAGCAGCCCTGCCGCGAGCGGGAGAACGTTTCTCCCCATCGTGGTCATCGACCGGTTCATCTCCCAGACGGCGATCGTCAGGATGGAGGAGGCAAGACTCATGGTAACCCCTGAATGCGTTAAAGAACCATATCTCTATGCAGCAACCTATTAGTAGGCATCGGAGACATAGGGGATACCTGATGATCACGGCGCGCTCTCTTGTCAAGCACTACGGTGACTTCCCGGCCCTCGACGGCGTCACCTTCGACCTCGACGATGCACGGATACTCGGGGTGATCGGGCATAACGGCGCCGGGAAGACGACGCTTTTAAAGATCATGGCTGGCCTCATCGCGCCGACGGCCGGAAGCCTCGTCGTTGACGGGATCGATGTCGCGAGAAGGCCGTTCGACCTGAAACAGAACCTGGGTTATCTCCCCGAGGAGTCGCGGCTCTACGAGACGATGACCACGGACGCGTATCTTGCGTTCTTCGGTGAGATCTACGGTCTTTCGAAAGCGACCATCCGGGAGCGGCGCATCGAACTCCTCACTTCGCTCGCGCTTGAAGCGGACGGGAAGAAGATCGGGGAACTCTCGAAGGGGATGAAGCGGAAGGTCGCGATCGCGCGGTCGCTGATGCACGATCCCGATCTCCTCATCTACGACGAGCCCACCTCCGGCCTCGATCCCATGACCTCGCGGTCGGTGATCGACTACGTCAAGGGGCTGCGCGATCGGGGTAAAACGGTGATCTTCTCGGCCCACAATCTCTTCCAGGTGGAGGAGGCCTGTGATCTCGTGCTGATCCTGCGCCGGGGGAAGGTGGTGGCACAGGGCACCATGCACGAACTCCGGGAGACCTTCGGCTCGATCACCTACCTGGTCTTCTTCCGGATACCCGACCCGGCGACCTTCACCACATCGGTCGGCTACTCGACCTCCGACGGCCGCTACCTCGCCGAAGCGCGCTCCGTCGGGGAGTTGAACAGGATGACCGCGGTGCTTGCGGCAGACGGCGCAACGATCGAGCGGATCGAATCGCGCTATCCGACACTCGAGGAGATGCTGTTGAAGATCGGGCGTTGAATGGAAATGCGTGAGACTGGATGGGATCCGGCCGAATTCTTCAGAATACAGCGCAGCCGTAACCCTCTTTTTTGACTCTGCCGCCCTACCTGCGGGAGTGAGTGCCGAACAGGATTGCCCGCATTTCTCTTCCCTGCGTAGCATTCTTGCGAGTTTTCCCGCAGAGCAGAATTTATATAGCAGCGACATGCATCTGCCTTCAGAACCCCGTTACCCTCACATCAACCGGCCTCCCGCCAGAAACGCTGGCGCGGGCGGAGGGTGATGGAGGTTGACCGGACTGGCAGGCGTCCTGTCCGCAATGGAGAAACCACTCCGGAGGAGTGTCATTGGAGAATCGATGTCGGATACAAACGATAGAAAGAATCGAGAGTTCGACGGGCCTGAAGGGATTTGAACCCTTGGCCTACGGATTAAGAGTCCGTCG